>JAPDPQ010000003.1 GCA_034506395.1 candidate division KSB1 bacterium
TCGTAAGCAAATGAACGATCCGGCTGATATCGAAAATAAACCGTATCTCCCGCCACCTTGGTCGTCTCTGGCTTCGCATGACTCACGTTCACCGAATCACTCACTATATCCAAAAATACTGAATCAACATCCACTCCTGAACTATCCCACACCCAAAAATGAACCGCTGCATCCACTGGCACATTTATCTGGTCAGGATAAGGATCATAGGGATTGATCACCGGACCAGCCGAATCCTCCAACGTATAAAAAACATAGCTTGTTTCGGCTTGATTCTTAAGATAAGAAACATCTTGAGCGAATAAAATCACAGTAACTGTGTCTGACCAATCAAAAGGCATTGGGGAGGAATATTCGCAATCCACCTTGAATATGCTGTCCGCTAGCGTAATTTTATTAGGTCGAACACTGTCAATTCCCCAAAAACGGCTTTTGATGGAAATAAAAATCTTGCTAGTATCAACGCCATATCTATCCCACTCATTCTTCTTTGGACGGAAGTCATCATTCACGCGAAATTTAATGATCGTGTTTCTCGGTACTCCCCTCTGTTCTGCCTTAGGATTCAAGTCAGTAAAATAAGGCGGATATTTGTCGCACATGATAGTTGCTATCGAATCATTTTTAGGTTGTGCGGATTTATCGCTGGGGAAATTTTGATCGTCAGATGAGACGCCTATTGGATCGGTGCGAATGGATTTCGTTGCTGACCAACTCAAGTCTGACAAACCAAACATCCAAAATATTAGCACTATTCCTATGCACAGTGTTAATATTTTTGATCTGGTCTTCATAAGTGACCTCGTTGGGATTCGGGATATTTTGATTGATAAATAACGGTATTAGGAAATTCTATTGGCTAGCTGTCAATCATGAATGGAGAGGCACTTTACCGTAAGCTTGCGACACACGCGCATACGACACACCGTTATTTATGGGACATTATTTGGGTCTGAATTATTTTTAGTCGATTTTGCCCTAATTGTGTCACAATATCAATGTATCTTACTGATCTTTACTGTTTTGGAAAGTAATTGAGTATTGATAATTCTGATAAACTTTTTGTAATTTTAAGTGATAATAATAATTTCTCCTCTAAAAATCAAGCACTTTCTTCGCTATTTTGTAATTTTTTTAGCTGGAGAAATATCACCATTGCAGTTCGAAAAAATTATGTTACAAAGCTCTTTTTATCAGAATGAAACCATATGTTTGAGTAGAATTCTCTTTCTTTTAGCCATCTAACCCCTGATTCTGAATTTAGCATAATGGTTCGCATGCCGAGTTGATCTTTATTTCACCTCCGTGGCTTTAGGCTTTTTGAGCAAAATAATATCCACACGCCTACTCAAAATCTTCCCATAAGGATCATCCAACGGAAAAACATATTCTTTCAAACTGCATGGATTCAGGTATTGGAATGGCTCGGCATAGCTGCCTGGATGTCCCGTATATTTTTTAATCAGCACATCAACGGGATCAATTGGGACTAATTTTTCCTCGATCGCTACTGAAGGACATTTTGTTTTTAATTTTTTTCTCATCAGTTCAAGATAAGTCTCAGCGCGCTGATGGGCCAAATTTACATTGTAAGAGAAGCCTCCGATATCGCATGCATAACCATTGAATTTCACCTTGAGCGATTCGGACTGACACAAGCGCTCGACCAGATTATCTATTCTTAATTCATTAAATGCAAAAAATTCCTTGGGACTGTCGAACTGGTTGAGATGCACCTGCACCTCCTGGTCTTCTATCATATCACATTTCAAATAAAACTCCTTGGTATCAGAGGTAAATTCGCGTCCAAAACGATCTTGAACATAAACGAAATAATTGTAGCGTTGATTTAAGGTCACTAATCGGTTTTCGTTATCCCTGCCGATCCAGACGGTGCTGTCGATCATGTCGATCGGATGAGTCTCTGGATCAATTCGAAATGCTATTCGATATACATTATTTCTGCTAGGGCTCTCCTGAATAATTAACTGCCATGAAGAAATATCAACAAACGCTTTTAAATGGGAAATGAAAACCAGACCATCGCTGATTTGAGGCGGGTGAGAGATTTCTAAGGGGCCGAATAGTGCAAAATGGTCTTCAAGCTTGTCAGAGTTAAACAGAATCTCAACACGACGATTCTCCGCATTGACCATTGGCTCAGGGGCTCGTTCCAAGCGCCGTTGAGCAATATCATAGTTTGAATGTAACCCGATCTGATGCGCCGGCACACCTAACGAGTCCACCAAAATCTCTCTAACTTTTTGCATTCGTTCCGCAGCTAAATGATTTTGACCTTTTTCGGTAATCGGATCAATATAGCCAGCCAATTGAATTTTGAATTCAGGATGCTGGATCAGACGCTCAGCGATGACTTTAAGCAACGGCATGGGCTTTATTCTATCTTCTCGGTAGAAATCATCGTCTACAATATTCGATCCTTGGGCGAAAAAAACCAAAGGGACGATCGGAATTTCATAATAGCTAAAAATAACTTTTTTCGTTTTTAATTCTTCTTGAGCAGCGAATACATTCCCACGGGGGATCGTAATCGCGTAACATAAGTTTCCATTATTGCTATCATTCGATTCGAACACTCGATTATCTGGATCGACTTGACCAATGAAATGATGTCGACCGATTTCATTGGTTTTCCAAAGAAATGAGAACTTTTTCGATTGCCTTGGTCTTAAGCTATCAACACTGAATTGCGCTACGACTTTCGTAATTGCTTCACAATCGAAAGAATCGCTTAATGCCACATTAAATTTGTAAGCAGTCCAATTGCCGATGTTGGCGACTTCGATTATAACATTTCCTTGGGTATCGTCATCCAAATCAGGCAATGTAGCAGATGGCTGAAATGCAATCTGCCTAATTATCAGATCCGGGGCTGCCTGAATGAACCAGCGGACGCTTTCAGAGCCTTGTTTTCGATGTTTATAACCGGTCGCAGATGCCAACCGCGTATGACCTTTTCGATCAATTGCGATGGTGTTCCAAAAATAAGTTCCGGGAGGAAGATTTGTCAATCGAACGGATGCGTCATATACGATTTGATCATTCATTAATTGGACTTTTGTAGTTGGATATTTGCAAATCTGCTCAGCCATTTCTTTCAGCTTGGTTGAATCAGCATCGATAATATTCCGATACCGGATTTCATCACAAAAATCGGGGTCTTCCACCGGCTCCCAACATAATTTGACTGTATCCTGAGGACCAAAAATGTGACCATTTTGGGGCGATATCAGGTAAAATGGCTCGGGACTCACGGAAAATACCCCGATCGCGCCGGATCGAGTATAACCTAGCGCATCACCGAAATCAGATTGCGTGTAATCGGATTGCAACCCCGAATTGAAGGCATCCAGCTTAACGCCCACACCGAACGAAAAATCACCCAAATCATCTTTGTCAAATGCATACCCGCTCCGAACAGCAATTAAATTTCGGAACCAATATTCTGCTCCGAGCCCCAGCTTCCAATTGCTATACTTATATTTGGCCAGGTCTGTGGCAAGCAGTAAATGGTGGTAATCGCAATCGAGGAAACGATAACTAAGTCCAAATCGATACCCCATAGGAATAGGCGATTTTTCTTTGATGAAAGCGGTTTGAAACCCTATGTTTTGGATCGTTGCCCCAATCATGAATGGATGACTGAATAAATCCCATCTGGATAGAATCCCAAAATCGGTGGCTAAAGTGTAAGCGTCATATTCAACCAAAGTGCTTCGAGCAAACTTTACATTCAAACCGATCGACACATTTTTCGATAGCCAATCCAGTCGCTGCCCCAACGCGGCTGAAACCATAATATTGCTGGCGCTGGCCTTTTCATTATTTAGATCATCCTTCCACTCAGGAATTCCATGAAAAAATAGACCCAATCCAACACCCGTTTTTCTGCTTCCTAACCATTGAAATTGCTTCAAGCCAGAGATTGCGCCATAATACATATCAGCGAAATACTTATTATACATGGCTGATATTTCCCAGCGGCGAATTAATCCGATCCCCGCAGGGTTCCAGTAAATGGTATAAACATTATCACCAACACCAGTAAACGCTGAACCTAATCCAATCGGTCGGGGACCAACTGGAATCTTCAAAAAGTTAGCACCTGTCCCGCTTGATTGAGCAGACAATACAGATATCCCAGATAGAAGGAAGATTATCAAAAAGATTAGCTTTCGCATTCTGAGTCCCTCCGTTTTTATCGAATCGATATTATCGGATCACGATAACTTTTTTCGATGTTTGATTCGAGCCAGCCTTGATGACGATGACATAGACGTCACTGGCAACCAGATTGCCGTTATCATCCCTTCCATCCCAAGATAAAATTTCATTGTATCTTTCTCCAGCCAGCAAATTTGGAGTTTCTGGTAATTTTCTCACCAATTCCCCAGCAACATTATAGATGGAGGCAGTCGCTACATGATCTTTGGGCAGCACCAAATCGATAAAAGACCGATCTGATTCGCCAGGTACAGCAGGCTTAATGACGATGGGATGGACCCTACATTCGAACTCTGCTTCTACCGTGACAGTATCCTCCGCCTCAACTTTCTGTGAATCTCTATTTATGCCGTTGAATTTGAACCTAATTTTCTCCTGCTGTTTATCGGTGCGCTTCCAGGTATCAGTAAAATCTGGAATGATCCGATACCATTGATCCGCTGAATCCACTGGCAAAAGTGGTGTATGAGGTGCAATGAATGAATCTGCATAGGTAGTTACAATCGCTCCATCCTCAAAGTAGACGAGAAGATCCCACTCAACAAATATCTCGAAAACTTGGAGCTCAATTGTGATTGGATCGTGAGGCCGAATTTTTTCAGGCATGGCTCTGATAACTGGCGGAGGAACGTCCTCGCGCTTCTTAAAAACGATGTTCGTTGAAATATTGTTTTCTGGCTTTTCATCCTGATTATGCAAAATGAGTGCTGAATCAATGATCGCGATCTGCCATTTTGGCATCAACTTTTTGACCTGAACATCAAAATTAATTGAGCTTCTTTCACCAGGCATTAATGAATCAATTTGCCAGAACAACTGATGCTGATCAGCAGATGTGCTTGCCGGACTGCAACTAAAAGTACCAGGTACTACATCGACGTATTTTGATAAAATATTTTTCAGCACCGCATTATAACATGGAATTGATCCCTGATTCTCATAGCTGATGTGGTAGCTATAAATCTCATTTGGCACCACATATTGAATTGGATAGCTTCCTCCTACACTGAAAGAGTCGGTCGTGGCTGTGATCATGACAGATAGATCCACACCAATATTGGGAGCCTTGTATTTTCCAATATCCGAATCGACAAGACCTATGGCAGGATAATTGACCGTTATATCGACCAGACGCCAAGTCCCATCCCGTGTAGTGTCCGTGGTCGTATGGGCCAGCACGTAATGGTTCTTGAACATTTCAGCAAATAGCTTGAAAATGTACCACATATCTCGCGTATCTTTTTCATAAATGAAAATGCCTCCAGTTTCCTCCGCCAGTCGTTTGAGATTTGCCTGATCCGCATTGCCAAAACCGAAAACGAAAACAGGTACTCCCAGGGTATCAGCATGATGAATGACATCATTCAAACCATGAAAGCTACCAGAATTTGGCGATGAAGTATATACGAATACCGCTTTTCTGCCATGGGTAAGTGCAGTTTGTTCAATGCCAGAAAAAATTGCGTCATACAATCGATGATCATTCGAAGCTGGTAGAGGTTTTTGGATCACGTTCATCAGCGCTGCTGTATCTGCTGTAAAATCTGTGGCCAAATGGACGCTCCCGCTGAATTGGATAATGGCCATCTTATCTTGAGATCTCATTTGCCGAATAAGGGTTCTGGCCGCGGTATTCGTGTTGCTGGTATCAGCAGGTTCAATATTTGCGTCGATAATCATTGCCACTGAGAAACCATTAGAAAAATTCTCATCAATCCGCGCAATATTCAACGAAGAGATATCTCTTACGGAAGGAACCTGGTTATTCTCCCCATGATATTCTTGGATAGGTTTCCATATCTCCCGAACTTTCGCTCCAATGGGAGTGACCCAGTCCATCGAGGACCAGCTATTAACATCCGCCAATCCCCGAATATAATGATAGTTTTGATCGGTTACCTGGATATATGAAAAAATGGGCTCAGGAAAAGCTGGCGACCTATCCAATATGTTCACCCGATCCGACCAAGTTGAATTGTTCACCGTGGTTTTGAGCGATTGAAGCTTAGCAGTCACCAGAATCGAATCGATATTATTCGTTTCAACTATTTCAGAAACCTGGTTCAAATAATCGATTTCAAAATAAAACTTATAGTGGCCTTCTCCCTCTGGCAAGGCAGGCGTTTCTACGGCAAAATAAAGGCTATCGCCGGCCTCGATTCTATTTGCGATGAGCTGATCGAAAAATGGCGTTTTCCTCTGATCGTTCATCCAAATTTTGACATAGAATTGCTCATAAGTTGGCGTGGATCCAATGTTTTTAATCCAAGTATGGAGCAGCAATGGAAAACCTGGGGACGCATAGTTACCGAAAATTTTCGGCTCTAACTTCGGTACTAAGTCGCGTGCCACGATTTGAAAAGAAGCGGTCGTGCTATCCAATCTCTCTGATCCGTATATTATCACTGCTTTGTCTGAGATGACGATTGGCTCACCTCGGAATAATGATTTTAGCTCTTCATAAGGTTTGGCGCCCACAGTGATCAAAATACGCCTCCATTCGGTCATTTCCTTCGGATAAGATAAGTTTCTCCATTCAAGATTTGGAAGCGTATTATCGCTCGCGGGAATATCGATAGATATGATTTCGATACATTGATCAACATTGCCTTTCGAGCTCCAAAAAAGATCTGTGATGATGACATCATCCAGATCTCTTCTGCTATGGTTCTTAGAACTTAAAAGAATGGTGGTAGTATCACCTGGCAAAACAGTGCTCGGCACCGCATTTTTTTCTATCTCGAGGTCTGGCACGATCTCAACACGGATCGTGACCACGTGAAACGCCTCTGGCTGAGATAAATTGGATTTGTAGAACATGCCAATCCAGCATTGCAGATCGAATGAAGCACTGGTCCTATTTAAAATTTCAACTACATCCAAAATGAGAGTAAAAACAATCTGATTGGCATCAATTTCGGTTTCTGAAGCAGGGGGAATCGAGCTAATTTCCCATTCGATCAATTCGAGAAGCTTGGGATTAAGCGAATTCACCGTAAGTTTCGGATCATTTATTATCCCAGCAGGCGTCGTTGAGATTTGTTGCCCCCATTGAGTTAAAGGAGCCTTTCCAACTGGTATTGACATATTCGGTGGGAAGCATTGTATTACAACAGACTCCATCGACCGCGTCCCTTTATTGCCGAATATAACCGTGAATTCAAGTGTATCCGTTGGAGAGACCTTTCCCCCGGGATAAATTTTGATTAAGCTTGGTTCAACCGTTATTTTTATCCAAGGATCTGGTTGCATCGGTTTAGCGAGGTTTTGTTGAGACGAATTTTGAATAGAGCTTGCAGTACCAGCCACAAGGTTTCTATCAATAAGGGCAGGAAAATAAAACTTAAACAAGAACAAAGCTAAGCCAGTAAAGAGCAACACGTATCTACTCATAGGAAAGGAAGTTCGTTTCACTGTTGAGCCCTCCCGATTGTGCTTAAGACTTAGATTCGACACATAAAGTAATCTTTGAAGAAAAGTCAGGCGATCATATGAGGCCTGAGCAAAAAAACGATGAAAAACCCTCAAAAAACTCTTTAGATCGAATTGAATTCTAAGCCTAACAAACTCTTAGTCAACGGTTGCAGGTTCATGATGAGTGAAGAAAATCAAAGAAGCAAAATAGATGATAAAGCAACGGTCGGCAAAAATAAAAGCGTGAGATGCATGCTAATACATAAAGAAACAATCTCACATGACCTAAGTAATGAGATCATAAATTGAAGCTTCGCAAAGAATATAATAGAAATATTAAAAAATGTCAAGATTTTTTTTGCTTTTTTTTATCTGATAATAAAAAAGCCATTCCCCCCATTTCGCTTGGAGGCAAATGGCTCGTTCAAAGTAATAAGGTTATATCTTCTGCGACTTTCGTTAAGAAACGTTACTAACGGATCAAACGTTGAATCTCTGGCTGATCGAGATTCTCGCGGGTCACAATATAGACGCCGGTATCAATTCGTCTCGGAACCACCTCTCCAGCTAATACTTTTATGGCGGCCTTTACTCCTTCGTATCCCATTTTAAATGGATCTTGAACGATCAGCGCGTCGACTTCACCAGCTTGAAGCGCTTTTACTTCATTCGGGGCGGCATCGAAACCCACAACTCTCACCTGGCCAATCTTATTTTTGGACTTCAATGCTTGGATGACTCCAATCGTACCAGCTTCGTTGGCAGCAAAAATCCCTTTTAGATCTGGGTGGGCCGTAAGTATATCTTCGGTCACTGCCATGCCAACAGCTACCTCACTTTGAGAATATCGAATTGGGAGCAACGCTATATTGGGGTATTTTTTTATTTCGGAGACGAATCCTTGTTCCCGCCAATTCGAGGTCGCAGCTCCAGGAATAAATGGAATACAAGCCACTTTCCCTTGTTCTCCGATCAATTCAGCCAATTTTTGGGCTGCCTTCTGTGCTGCGAGAATATTATCGGTTGCAATAAAGCTGATTGGCAAATCGGAATCTACTCCCGAGTCAATTGTGATGACTGGGATGCCGCGTTGTTGGGCTTTTTCCAAAACAGGAATCAGCCCTTGAGCATCGCATGCTGCCAAAACTATCGCATCTACGCCTTTGTTCACATAATCCTCGATAATCGCGATCTGCCCTGCAATATCAGTCTCCTGTGTAGGGCCCTTCCAGATCACATCTGCATTGAATTCTTTTCCGGCCGAGTCTGCCCCCGCTTTTACCGTTACCCAAAAGGAATGAACCAACCCTTTGGGTGAGACCAATATTTGAGGTTTATTTTTTTTAGATCTCCCTGCACAATTCCAAACAATTAACATAATAAGTAATGCCCAAAAAATTTTCCTGATCATAAGATATATTCCTCCAGCTTAAAAATTCATTGATGAACTCCGGTTCGATGATCATCGATTCATCAATTCGAGCGTTAAAGCAAGCCAAAGACCTTGCCAACAAGACATAAAAAATTAATAGCCTCAAATTTCGAGTTACTCGTGATCCGAAACCATTCAAGCATGAAATCACCGTCGTTTTTGATATTGGTCGATAAAAACGGCAATAACGATAATTATGCCGATGGCCACTTGCTGCCAAAAAGCGGAGATGTCGAGCAGATTGCAGCCGTTGCGTAACACGCCGATCACCAATGCCCCCAGTATGGCACCCCAAATAGTACCGCTCCCACCACTCAGGCTTGCGCCGCCTATTACGCAGGCTGCAATGACGTCAAGTTCATAACCAAGGCCTGAAGTCGGCTGTCCAGTACTCAATCGGGAAGCCAAAACTACGCCTGAAAGGCCGTACAGAAAACCAGCTAATAAATAGATATAGATCATTGTTCGAGTGGTGCGAATTCCAGAAAGACGGGCAGCTTCGAAATTGCTGCCGATCGCATAGCTGTAGCGCCCGAACGGCGTATGAGTCAAAACGATATGGCCGAAAAGTCCCAATAGGATCGTGATTACCACTGGGATTGGAATCAACCCTGCAATTCGGCCATTGCCGAGAATGGCAAATTGTTCTGGCAATCCGAAAATGGGCACTCCCTTGGTAACAATCAGCGCCATGCCCCTCGCAATTCCCATCATTCCTAAGGTTGAAATAAAAGGTGGCAATTTACCAACTGCCGTTAGAAATCCGTTGATGAAACCGCAAAATGCCCCCACAGCAATGCCAACTGCACTTGCTAAGATCAAATTTACTCCATTTGCAATCAACAGAGTGGTTGAAACGCCAGACAACGCCAGCACAGAACCAACGGAGAGATCGATTCCGCCAGAGATAATAATCCAGACCTGTCCGATCGACATTATGGCAATTACGGACATTTGGAGTCCGATCGAGAGCATATTCTCCACGGTCAAAAAATGCGGGGAAAGTACGGTCAGAAGAATGACGATGATGAATAGACTTAATAACGATGCCAGTTTTCGAAAATAGATTGCGATCGGTTTCATAGTCATCATCAAAAAATCGCGTAAATGAGCGGGGCCAGAGCCGATCCCTCGATAAAAACGATCAAAAATCCAAGTAGGAGCAAAAATAAAATAATGGGCCCTAACCACCACTTCTTTCGGTGCTTCAAAAATTGCCACAACTCTGAAACGATTGAAAATTTGCTCATTTTTTCCCCTTCGTTGTTATAACGGATTTACCCTTTTATTGCTCAATGGTTACAATTAATGTGGCCATTTGGCTTGAATCTAACACTTTCGAGTCAATCATTTTTTTTAATATGACCCTAATTATCCCTTGACACTTCCGAGCGTCAATCCTGAGATGAGCCAGCGGCTGAGAAACAAAAATAGCACGACGACAGGAAGACTCACCATGATTGCAGCAGCAGAATAAAGGCCCCAAGATGTTTCCATGGCAGATTGGAAGGTTTTCAATCCTAATGGCAATGTGAATAGATTTTGATCTTGAATCAGAACAGCAGCGACCAGATATTCTGACCAGGCAGCCATGAAGGAAAATAGCGCCGTAATGACAAGGGCTGGGGCTGCCAATGGCAGAACAATCCGCCAAAACGTTGCAAATTGGCTGCAGCCATCAATATAGGCGGCTTCCTCAAGGCTGAACGGGATCGTATCGTAATATCCTTTCATCTGCCAGGTTGTAAATGGCAGCGCTGTGGCAGAATATGCGATGATCAAGCCGAGGTATGAATCATAAAGTTTCAGCTTGATCAACATAATGAATAACGGAAGCAGCAACATGGTAAGTGGAAACATCTGCGTGGTGATTAGACTGAACATCGCAGCTTCTCTGCCGAGAAATTTGTAACGGGAGAAAGCGTAACCGGCTGTCGCCGCCAATGCCACTCCAACGATCATCACCGCTCCTGAGACGATCAAGCTATTGCCGAGCCAAAGCGGGAATGGTTCTTTGGTGAATAGCCGAATGTAAGATTCGAGCGTTGCGTCATCTGGGATCAACGCCAATGATTTGCTCAATAGCCGATCTCCAGGCCGTAATGAAATTGTAATCACCACCAAAATTGGGTAAATGGCGAATAATGTAAAAACAATCAAAATGAGATAAGCCCCTATTTTGCCGGCTAGGGTCAAATCGCGCGGTTTATGCATGGCAATTCTTTTTTTTCTTTAGAGGTGATAGTTTAGAATTTTATGAAAAATAAATTGTAGTATTCTAGCCAACGAATTTTGTACTTTTCATCTACCAAGATCTATTTTGGTATTCCAGCATTTCATGATGACCAATCGAATCTCTTTCCACAAGACAAGCAATCTATTTTCCTTTCAAAGAACAATTTAATAGACAGCTTCTGCCGCCTTAGTTCTTCTAATGAAGTTAAAACTGAATACCAGGAGAATAACAAAAATGATCATTGAGAAAGCCGCGGCATATCCCATTCGAAAATAGCGGAAGCCAGATTTATAAATCCAAGAGACCAGAATGTGAGTTTTGTCGGCAGGTTCTCCACCGTTACTCACCAACCAGACGATATTGAAATTGTTGAAGGTCCAGATAATCCCTAACGTAATGGCTGGGATCATGACCGGTTTGAGCAACGGAATGGTAATGTTGCGCAATTTATTCCACCAAGAGGCCCCATCGATATCAGCTGCTTCGTAGAGTTCATCTGGAATGCTCTGGAGTCCGCCGAGAGCAACGATCATCATAAATGGAAATCCAAGCCAGATATTGGTAATCACACAGGCGGCAAAAGCTCCCCATTCAGTGGTCAACCAAGGAATTTGAATACCGAAAAGTCGATCAACAATAAGACTAATGGCACCATATTCTGAATTGAACATGCCACGCCAGGTTAAGGCAGTGATGTATTGGGGCACAGCCCATGGCAAAATGAGCAGGGTGCGAAAATATGATTTGCCTTTGATGTCTTTATTTAAGATGAGCGCCAGAAATATACCGATCGTGACATGAAAGAAAACATTGATCACCGTCCATAAAATCGTTTTCCAGAAAAAATACCAAAATGTCCCCTCTTTTAGCACATTAATGTAATTGGTCAATCCGATGATGCGCCAATCGTAAAAATGTGTCAGGTTCATATTCGAAAGGGAGAGAACGATATTGTATATGAATGGATAGACCACCACCATTCCCATGACGATCAATGCTGGCATGGTATATAAATAGGCAAGACGATTGTTCTTTAATGTTCCGACTCCAGCAGCCATGCTATTCTCGATTTTCTTTAATAAGTCGCTCTGCCAATTGCTGCATAGCCGATGCGGCTTGTGCTGGTTTCATTTGCCCGGTGAAGATCGATTGGTAACTGGGCCGCATGGCGTCCCAGATCCAGCGCAACTCAGTAACTACGGGCATAAGTGTGCCAACTTCTAATTGATAAATGGAGCTCTGAATCAGCTCATTATCTGTAACAGATGGATCCAAAAATGCTTGTTTTCGCGATGGGATCGTTCCCAGTGCCCGAGTAAATTCCAGCTCAACCTCCACCGAAGTCAAAAATTTGAGCAATTCGAGGGCAATCCTCAATTTTTCGCCTTCCAAATTAATATTAACGGAATAGCCGAGCGGCGAAACCATGGGCGATGGCCAGAGATCGGTTTCGTCGATTTTGGGGATTCGAGTGATACCGATATCGATTCCATTTTCAATATAGGTTCCCCACGACCATGGGCCATTGATGATCATTGCCGCATAGCCATCTATGAATAGAGCATTCGCGACTTCATAGTCGCACTCCATCGGGATGATGCGATCTTTATTGGCCAAATCGTAGATGAGCTGCGCGGCTTGAATAGTAGCTGGTGTATTCAGCGTGGGACGATTATTCTCGTCCAAAATTTTTCCACCATACCCATGGATGAACGGAACGGCAAAGAACGGTTCGGTATAGTTCCAGGCCAGAGCATACCGATCTGGTTTACCATCGTTATTGAGGTCTTTGGTGAGGCTCTTGCCAAGCTTTCTGAGCTCCGACATTGTTTTGGGGGGATGCGGCACATATTTTTTATTATAAACCAGACATAGATGATTCCCCACCTGATCAGCAATTTGATAGAGATGGTTTTGAAACCAGGTATTAGCCGCGATCGGCTCGATGATGAAGCTATCTAAAAACGCTGGATCAAAGTATTCCTCTAATGGTTTGATGACCCTTAGCTCAACCAGCGGCCCAATGTTATCACTGGCTCCCCAGAATAGAGCAGGACCGCTTCCTCCCATTGCAGAGATAATATAATTGGTGCGGGCGGTCTCTGGTTCATAGAATAGTTGAGCGAACTTCCAGCCAGGATATTTCTTTGAGAATTCGTCCAATTTCTGCTGCAATATCTTGGTTGCCAGGGGGCGCATTGAGTGCCAGATCATAATTGTACTGTGTCGTTTCGCGCTGCAACCGAAATATCCCCCAATTACACTCAGACAGCAGAGAACCAATACCTGCTTTAATGCTTTAGCGATCACTTATCCTCAGCTTCTTGAATTGAAAAAGGGGCAATTGCCCCTTGACTTTGTTCTTAAGGTTAAATTTAAACAACGCAACAACCAAAAGCAATCATTTTTTGCATTGATGATTATTCTATTCTCACCTCTCTTGAAAGATGCTTGAACCAGAAATGATAAAGTCCAGTCGAAAGAGCGATTAGGACCAGCAAGAGCCATCCGAGGGTATCCCATCGCTGCATCACAATCATCATCATCGCCAGAAACAGCACGATCTGCCATGGAACAGCAAAAAATGTCGCGACGATATCACGCCGATTTTCGCGATCAACCTGTTGCAATGTCGCGGCTGGAATAACGTTTTTAATATACGCCCAAAATCCAAATGGCCGGGTGCGCCTATAAAAGTTTTTCAAGACCGCTTCATCAGTCGGTGGTGTTAGATATGTGCCGATCACCATCAGAACCAGCGAAATCCCGCTGGCAAAACTGAACGAGACGTATTCTGGGACATTGGGGAACGCTGCCTTTTGAACTATTGCTGCAACCATTCCACCAATCGTCCCAATAGCATATCCGTAACCGTTCAATCGCCACCAATACCAACGCGTCAATTGGGGGATGATCATGCCAGCACCGATGCTCATGGTGATCCATCCCCAGATCTCATTAATGTTTTTAATGGCCAGACTGAATATTAATCCCACAACAACGATGAAAATCGAAGCGAGGCGACTATGAAGCATCAATGCTTTCTCGGAAGCTTTCGGATTTAAATATGCCTGATAAATGTCCTTTACCCAATAAGCCGCGCCAGCATTGACCGTCGAATCAAAAGTGGACATGGCAGCTGCCATGAGACCAGCTACCAGGAGCCCTTTCATCCCGGTATGAACCATGTTGTTGATAACGACCGGAATCACTTTTTCGGGATCGTTAATGACACCAACGCTACTGCCATAAGAGACGCCCATAATCGCAATTGCCGCAATAAAGGGCCAGCGAAACGAGAGCAGGCTGGTCCAAAAAAGAGACAATAGCCCTGCCTCACGATCGCTCTTCGCCGCAAAATATCGCTGGATCATGTAGCCGCCAGTGCCCCCAGATCCCTCAATGATAACTTTGATCAAATAAAAAATAATGGCAATGCCAAAGAGGTTATAGATGGAATAGGCACAATTGGGATCAAAGTCCAATTTCCATGGCGGAATGACGCTGGTCCAGGTTTCGCGTGTGGTGGAGATTGTCTGAAAAGTATTCTCTGGGACACGCATTGGGACGGAGACGGAAAAGCTTTCTGGTAGTGGGAATCGCGTCATTGCCATGACGCAGATGTAGATAATTGTGATGAAAATGAGTAGGCTCTGAAACAGATCGGTCCAGACCACACCATAGAGGCCGCTCGCCACGGTATAGATCATGGCCAGAACGATCATCAGAGTGGCAGCCCAGAATTCTGATGATAAGCCTGCAAATGATGGAATGCCGAGAAATTCGCCAATGAATTTACCCGAGCCCACAGCGAAATATGTGATCATTGCGATGGTGACCAGGATGCTGGAAATAGCAGCGATCAGTCGAGCAATATCTCCCTCTTTGCCTTTGCCGAATCGAAAACTCATCCACTCAGCCAGGGTCATAACCTCAGCGCGGCGATTCCATTTTCCCATAAAGATCATTAAGAAAGCCATGATCAATGTGACACCGCCGCGAATTTCAATAAAAAAGCCAGCAGCACCCAGCGCAAAGATCCACGCAGTATTGATCATGGTGCCGCTGACGTCTAAATTGGACGCCATGCCTGATACGCCTAACACCCACCATGGCAATTTCCGGTTGCCCAGAAAATAAGAATCAATTCCAGCAGATGCCCGTCGCTGCAAAACTAGGCCAACCACTACCATCGCAACGAGGTATACTGCAACGATCAAATAATCCAGAAGGTGCATTACCCCTCCCTGGTTAATGGTATTTTTGCTCTTCTATTGCATTGCGCAAGAATTTGGTGTACGAAGATCGATGCTAAAAAATTTGATTAATCAAAAAACCTGAAACAGGGGCATGAGCAAAAAATCGCTAGAAAAAAACTGATCGCTGCTCCTGAGAAGTTTTTGGTTGTCCGTTCTGTAAATCAAAGACGCTCAAGTTAACATCATCTCTGGAAAAGGTTGATGCTTGAATGAGCTTGTAAATATCAATGTCGCAACTGCTGTCGATACGATTCAAATTCTTTCAGTGAGGCTTTAGCGATATCAACTCGGATGATTTGGTCGTCGATAGACCCTTGATCCCAATCTCGTATCGCCTCGAAGGCTGCTTTAGCGTCTGGCAATTCTAAGAAGGCATACCCGCGGGAGTTATTCGAAAAACGGTCGCGAATGATTTTGATGTTTTTGACACTCCCATACTCGCTGAACATTTCAATTAGGTCATCCTCTTCCGTATCCTTGGGCAGGTTTCCAACATAGATCCTCATTGTTCTCCCTCCTCGCATTGAAAATGAACTTGATCCAAGAAAACTGATACTGATTTAAAGTGACAACCTCCTTTGAAATGAACATTGATTTCAAAAATAAAACATATATTATAATCATTTTTTTGATAATTGTCAATATAAAATTTTAGAAATTTTTTGGTGCTGTTTCCATATTTTCTTTAGTGCCCGATACTAGCAATGCATTCAATAGATTTTAATCACTATTACTACTGCTCTCTTATTTATTTTTTATTTTATGTTCAAAAATAAGGTGCTGGTATATTAATTGCGTACAATTATGATCTATAATTTTTGATCATCGACGGGAGATTCTTAATGAGGACAAATTTGTTAGCAAAATTCAAAATTCCCAAAATTTGTTTCAACAGCCATTTTAATTGTATTTTTTTGTTCTTGCTTTTAAATCAATCAGTCATCGTTCAATGGCTTCCGAACAAAGAAAAGGACTTAACGGGATATAAAGTTTATTACGGAAATGCGTCACGCTCTTATTCTAAAGTCATTGCAGTTGGCCGAACAACAGAATGCAAAATAAACAATTTGCAATCTGGTATGAAATATTTCTTTGCCGTTACCGCCTATGATACTGTGGGCAATGAGAGCCCCTTTTCTGAGGAAGTCAGTATTGCTATCGCCAATGACGATAATATTGTTGATCTGGACGATCATAGCGCCTATAACTACCCCAATCCGTTTCGTCCTGGCGATCAAATTACCAGAATTCGATATTATATGCATCAAGCTGAAGCAGTGACCATCGCCATCTTCGACATAAAAGGAAATAAGATCCGATCGCTCCTCTCGTATATGTTAAAATCATCTGGCGAACATACGGAAGATGTATGGGATGGCCGCGATGATCTGGGCAATTTCGTACCTAATGGAATTTACATTGCTAAGGTAAGTTCACAAAGCGCCACACATTATATCACAATTGCTGTCTTAAAATAGAAAGAAGATGATGAACTGGAATCATAATTTTTTAGTGCTATTTTTTGAGATATTCGTGTTATTATTTGTTTCGGTGGTGAACAGTGCGGCTGGTTCTCGACAAGATCAGTTATCTTTTTTGGGCATCGGTGCGCGAGCGATGGCCATGAACGGTGCCTACACAGCCGTTTCTAATGATTATGCTGCCCCTTTTTGGAACCCTGGTGCGATGGATTTCTTTTCGACCACAAAAATTGGCGCCATGGTTACAAACATGTCGCTGAATCGACAGCTCAGGTTTGTGAGCGCTGCCTTTCCGACAAACCGATGGGGAGCTTTCGCTGTTGCCTGGACTGGTTTTGCCGTTGATGACATTGAGGCGCGCAACAGCAACACCCCTCAGCCAGATCGGCTATTTGATTATCATGAAAACACATTCTTTTTAAGCTATGCTTATCGCATTCTTCCATTCCTCTCGCTCGGAGCAACCGCAAAATTTTTACATTTTCAAGTATTGGAAAGTACTGCGAATGGATTTGGAGGCGATCTGGGGTTATTGTTTGCTCTGGGTAAGAAAGCCAGGTTCGGATTGGCAGCTAAAAACCTGGTATCGAACTTGAAATGGTCCACTGGAACTCAAGAAAAATATGTTCCGAATTATCGGTTAGGAATAGCAATAGATCCTCTTTCAAATTTTCTAGTCACAGCCGATTATTATCAGGTGAGGAATAGCAAGGGGGAGATCTCATTAGCCACAGAGTTTATTGCATTGAATGTGTTTAAAATTAGATGCGGAATTGGGCGGGATCGCTTTTCAGCCGGACTTGGATTAACCTTTCAGTCAAAAGGCCTTTTTTTAAACATAAATTATGCGATTGCCACCGATCAATTCGGCCTGGGAACCAGTGATGGGTTTGACTTGAGCCTGGTATTTTAATCCATCATCTTTGATCGATGATCGATTTATCGGGGTATCAATCTCGAACCACGTCCTTTAAAACCAAATGACCAAATGGATGCTAATTGCTCAGAACGAGAGCGATATCTATTAAATGAACGAAATCTTTGCCGATTCGGATCAGCTTCAACTGTCTTTTTGATTCAAAGATCCATTATCATCTCGGAAGCATAACTTTTTCTACGCTTAGCTTCCCGCTAACTGAAAAAAAAAATCGCGCAAGTTAGAAATTCCGATTTTCTATTTTACCAAAAATAGATCATACACATTGCAATTACCAGTTTCTTGCTCGCCGCCGCCTCCCTGCCATTGAGAAGCAGTTTTTCCAACAGCACGGAATTCTCCTAATCCAGCTCCACCATGATCGTCCTGCCCACCCACTGCAATCACAATCCGCCATTTTTGATTGTACTTCCCAAGAAAGGACTGAGGAATTGCGAAAGATATGGTTTTATCTTCCACATTGCCCAAAGGATATTTGGGATCATCTGCACGATAGGCGGCCAGTATATTTCCTTCACCATCCTCAATCTGAAGTCCTCCACCGACATAGATAATCTTTTGACACGTATAATCGCGCGGCAACTGCAAATTTGCATTACGACCAATCCATCTTGTTCCTGGCATGTCCGTGCCCTGATCAATGGCGATCGCTACAAAAGTCAATTGGAAACCGTATTCAGGATTCCAGCCCGGTTGCACCAGGTTACGAAATTTCAATTCAAAATAATAATTATGCTCATCTAATAGCAATTTAAAATGAGTCAGATCGAAAATACCGTCTTTAAAATATGACGCTGTAGGATAAACATATTTTTTATTCGGGCCTCGATCATCATTTTTTGGAGCCTCCAGATCGAATAATTTTCGAGCTTTGTTATTCCAGCTTTTCACTTGATGGCCACTTAAAAGGGGATATGCTGGTGGCTTGAGATAATTTAGATTTTTATCCAATTGAGGAACAGCAAATGTGAAAAAATTGAGCAATTCACTTCGAATTGGAATTCGATCCAATCGATAACCGATCTGTTCCCCATCGATTGAAACGGAAAGGGGCTCAAAATTGATCTGAACCATTTTGGTCGTTTCAGGGCGGATGGCGAATTTAAAGTTGATTTTTCTCGTCGGATCGACCAAATAATCAATCTCAATGTCCCATGGGTGAGCATCTTTTAAGTAGTTGATCACCAGTTCCAGTTTCAGATCGTCTTGCCGCATTGTTAAATGCATTTCTGAATTGGGTATCGGCACACAGCAAGTAAGCGAGGTGATATTGTCTGGGAGGTGTGGAGAGATTCTAATTTTTCGATTGGGGACATCGGGATGGATACCAATCAGATCCTGGCTGATATTTCTGATAAATTCAGCCAGGCTCCAGGCTTGAGAAACCGCCCCTGATGGCTCTGGCAATTCTTTCCCGGGATCTGGAATCGCATTTAGCAATTCTGACAAAGTACCGACCGCTCCATGGTTTAATATCTGGTTGCATTCCGAAAGAAGCAACTCAATAGCCAAATTCTGATAGCCATATTTCAGCATGCTGGATACTACAGGTCCAGCCAGCCAGCCCCACACAGTGCCGTTATGATAGGCAGCATCTTTCGGATAGTATTTGGGATATTGATGATATGGATGGAAGTCGGGATCGTGTTGCCATAAAGATGCGACTCCATAGCTATAAGTCAATTGCGTGACCACCTCTTTCATCACTGAAAACTCGCGTTCTGCAGGGAGCAACGCGATCTCTTGTGGCACGGTAATCGCCAATATTTGATTCGGCCGAATTTTTCTGTCCGGTTCATCGTTTTCTTTGAGATGATCGAACAAAGCAGATCGCGAATTATTCCAAAAGCGGTTCTGAAAATTTTCTTTCAATTCATCAGCAAGTTGTTTCCATGTTTCGGCATCGGCATTTTTGCCCAATTCATGAGCCATATTCGCAGAACAGATAAGTTGCTGGTACCACAGCGCTTGAACTTCCACAGCGCGGTTGCCTCGAGGTGACCACGGTCCATCTGGACCTTGAGCATCCATCCAGGTCTCAGCAGGGCCATGGGTGAGAAAACGTTGAGCATCGCAATGATACTTCAGGGTCCCCTCAATCGCTCGTTTCACCACTGGATAAAGCGACTCTAAAGTAACCCGGTCCCCCGAATATCGATAATAGTCCCAGAGCGCCCGGACAAACCAGGGTGTTCCATCTGCGGTGTTGTAACTGATCTGTTCGGTTGTAATCTGATTGGGAATCCTGCCATAATTTGGGTCCTTTGAATCTTGATTCTGAAACTGGGCGAACGCTGTGAGGATCTGGCGGCTAGTTTCAAAATCCCCACGCACCAATACAGCTCCGGGGAACGAAATAAACGTATCCCGGCCCCAGTAATTATTGAACCAGGGCAGACCCGCAAAGATGCCAACGATATCTTTCCCTGCTCCAGGCTGACGCATGATAAGCTGGTCCATGGAAATCACTGCCCAGCGAAACGCCTTATTCAAAGCGGGAATGTTGGTTTCAAAATGGCAATCGCCAAGCAGCTGAATCAATCGCTTGCGTTTTTCATCCACCAATCTTACCACATTATTCACTACATAATCTGATAATTGAAGCAATTCATTCTCGCTTTCGGCGGCAAGCAAATAAAACCGACCATGATGGGTCGTTAGCCGAAAATGGCCGATCAACTTCGCTGGGATCAGATTCTCTGGCAATTCTGGCGTGCCAGTATCGAACTGAGCGGGGACATCGAATTTGAAACCAATAACTGGCACTTGTTGCGACGATCCAGCTTTGGCTTCAGATTTTATCACTAACAAGTCGCGATTTCGATTCCATCGGATCTGAGCGTGGTCTAGATCAAGCAACGCAGGCATGATCGGTGTGATCTCCAGCGAACGCACATCAGGCGCTGAAAATTCAATTACCAAGCAATTCAGATTATCGAGAAGATAGAGCATCTCCTGAAGCTTTCCAGGGTACAATCGCAGGATATGATCAGGATAAGCCCGCACGCTATCGGCACGATGCCGTTCCAGAAAATGCCCATCGAGCGCAGTTAGATAATCATCCAGGATACGCTGCGTCATCACGTAAAAGCCCATATGGCTATCTGACCGAATCCTTCCAGTTTCCCCATAATAAAAAGCCGCAGCTTTATTGGTGAAAACAAAGGGTCGGCTTTGTTGGGGATTGATCTCAATAGCCAGGTGCTCCAATTCTGGGATTTCTATGGCTCTTACGGATTCACGTTTTTGTTTACCGCAACCAGTTAAAAGCAGTGTGATAATTATGCCAAAAATCAGATAAGTTCGCATGGTGATTGACCCAGAAATTGATCCGCGGTATCTCAGCGACTCTTTTTACACAGATCGCTATTAAGAATTATCTTATTTATTAAGCTTTGCCCCTTTCAGGATCAATTGGAAAGCTCCAAGCGTTATTCGCTCGATAGCAAGATTCATTAGACGTTCTGCTCTGATATTTCTGGATCCGAAAAGTCGATTCAACGTGATTGCTGGCTCGCTTGATTCTGATGTATTTTCTCGAGCAAGTCTGAAACAGCATCTTGGTGAACCATAAAATTGAGCATTTTCAGACGAACATAATCGTCTCGGAACATAAAGTAACCTTTGAGCTTCCCCCGAAAAGCGCTTCCACCCGAGTCTTTGATTAGAAACCAAGTGTCTCGGCCGATCTTTTTATAGCCCACCAGATGAACGGCATGATCATCGGTGGAACTATTGTTTTTAAAGCGGAACTCGCGCGCGGATTGATCGATATATTGAGCAGGCAAGTCGAAACTGGGGATGATCGCGATATCGTGCTCAGCGCTTTTGCCCGGTTCTGAGGTATCGCCCCCCAGCGCAACAGTAAAGCCGCGTTTTACAGCGTTCACAATCGCTCCATAGAACTCATCCAAGGGAACGTTGTAATAATCGCTGCTGTGCCACCAATTGTCAGGCACTTTATACTCAGCTTGCTGATAGAAAGGGGCTTCCATCAATGACATGAAACAGACATAATCATCTGGATTGATCTGCAAAATATCGGTCATATATTGAAGGGGCGTCATAGGATTGCCATCTACTAAGATCCTTTCTGGAGGTTCCCCCAAATATTTATTCAAGACGAGCTTCGTATAGGCGATGGCTTGATTCTCATCCCAAATCCCATTCTCTTTCAGATAATTGAGATAATTTTTGAGTTCATGAAACAGTTTGGCGTGATTGTGTCCGATAGCCCCTGGAAGCAGTCCATTATAATCGCTGGCGCGCACCAGGCCATGCGATTTCATCTGCCGCAATACCGCGTTATGCTGTGAGCCTTCTCCGAAAAAGGAATTACCCTGTTGTTGGACGAACTGTCTTACCTTTTCGAGGTATTCCCAATAAACAATATACATCTCCGATAATTTCACCATCGGTTTTCCTTTGCGTGCCAATTCCGACTCGAGCAACGAAATCGTTGCGAAAGCCCAGCAAGTGCCAGTTGTGTCTTGCCGAATCGGTGACAGATGAGCCAATTGAGTAAATTCGTCGAGCGATTTTGGCGCGCGAACTTTTGAAAAATCCATGGTGAATTTCATCTCTGTTTTGCCGTTTTTCTGGTCGGTAATGTAAACCGCTCGATCCTGGGAACTTGCAGAACCGAAAATTGCAATGATTAAAAGCAAAATGACTGATAACCTCTTGCTATGCGTCATGCTCGCTCCTAACTTTTTAAGAGGATCTATTTCCCAATTTCGTTTTGAATGAAGCCATTATTATGGTTTTGAATTTGGATAAAATTGCTTGTCACCACTTTGTTTTAGTTTTGGGTTCGTTGATTGAAGTAATAAGGATAGGTTCGTCGAGTTCTTTTATTAGCCCGATAATTCTTGGCAAGCTCTAAGAATATACCTACTTCCCGATCCAAATCGATTTTGGTCGCATCGAAATAGAAAATGCGAATCGGGAAATTATCATAATCTTTGCTCACCTGAGGATAAACGGCTTCGCAGACAATGCCATTCATACAGGTGAACGGGCTGATGTCAATCACGCCATCAGCGCCTTTATGATATAGAAAAATGGTCTTTCCGACATTGAGCACCATCTCTCCGAGGGCGCCTTCCTGAGGCAGGTACGGTCGACTGAGCTCGAGGACTTCGTGAATCTGGCTCGGTTCTTCATAACCGACGAAATCGTTACGCAGCGGATAGGAGAGAAATTTCTCATCACGGTGCTGAATGGCAAATTTGATTTTTGCAGCCAGCATTTCTCGGGAGAAGCGCTTACCAGCTCGAATAAGTCGCCAACGTTGTTCATCATTGGTATACCACGCCCACTCTGCAATATCAGAAATCCATACTTCAGCCCCGAGTTCTTCGAGCTTATTCACCAAATATTCATTGCTGGCCTCATCCAGCCGACAATAAATTTCACCGACCAATCCGATCAAAGGCTTATCGTAAGTGAATTTTGCTGGCAATCGGAGATAGCGATCTCGAGCGGCCAAGAGCGTTTGTCGTAATCGGAACAATCGCTGTGTGGCCGATTGGTTTGGCTTAGCGAGAATTGCGCTCAGTTCATCCAGCGTTTGATGAAAGATCTCATTGGCCTGTTCTCGTGCCTGCATATATGGCCGAAATTTCAAGTGCATTTTTCTGAGCAGATCGCTGGCTATCACGGCGTGCCAGAAAGTTCGGATGAGTTCGCGCGCTGAGTCGCCAATCCCTTCATATCCGTTGTTGCTCGTTGGGGACACAACCAAAGCCGCTTCATACCCTTTTTGCTTCAAAATTTTTCTCAAAATCCCTTGATATTGGCCAAAACGGCATGGCCCGCCTGAAGTGGGCAAAAGGAATGCAGATCGCTCTGGATCAAACGAAGGATCTTCGATAACTTTTAAAAAGTTGCCCAGCGTAATGCGCTCTGGTAGACATTCATCACCATTGAGATAGCGCGATGCCAGTTCCAAGGTTTTCGCGTCTGAAGCGGGAGACGGCTGGGCAGCCACGCCGATCGATTGAAACGCCGCCGCCGCCAGACGAGCACCACCAAAGCTCATCCGCGGTATGTACATGGTCCGGCCAATTAATGATGGTCGATGATCATTCATAAAAATACAATAATCGATTTCGCGTACCTTTCAATGCACCAAGCAATTGAACAATGAACGAATTTGTGCCCGATGATTATCACTTTTGCTTATCCAGAAATCTCACTTTTCATTAAATCGGAGATCAAAAATGTCTTTATTCCTAAGGCATGAGATCAAAAAATTTCCTTTTGCAAGCTCTCCTATGGCAGTTGTTTGGCTAACCAGGATTTTCGAATCTTTTCTTGCAGTTCATTTTGAGGCGTCAAGCTGACCAGCACACTGGTGAGCACAGGCCGTTTCGTCGCTTTAGCAATCAAAATAAGCGGAGCACCGTCACGTTGCACGGCTAAATTTAATTCCTGGCCGATCGTCACCGTTTCCAAAAATCGATTTAATTGAGCCATGGAGCTAATTGTACGATTATTGATTGATATCAAGCGATCACCTACTTTCACCCCTGCTTTTGTTAGTGGGCTGGAAGCATCGATCTGGATGAAAAGATTGCTCTCCGACATAAGCTGAAAATCGCCGAGGTCAGCGACGCTGTCTCTCGCTGTTTTGATGAATATCCCAGCGGATTGCAACGTCTCTACGAGCGGCAGTTCGTGGCTGCTATTGACATAGAGGTCGAAAAAATCGCTGAGATTGGCCCCAGTTACCGCCCGTATCGCCCGTAAAATATCAGTCTCCTGGTACTGAAGCTTTTGAGCTCCGAACCAATGGTTCATAAAAAACATTACATCGTCCAAGCTGCGCTCATTATGACTGGCCTCTCGGATTTTCAAGTCTAACAGCAACGCGATTAATTGCCCCGTCGTTTTCCAGAAATCCACCTCTGTTTCTTCAGCTTCCGCGACCGATCCGGCGGTTAAGCATTTCATTGATCCCATGACCCTCTTTCGAGGGCTGCGCAGATAGCGATTCATGGTTTGGATCTGATGATTAATGAAATCCATCTCGCTCCAATACCCAGCTCTCAACAAGCTTAGACCGGCGTAGTACTCGGTAAGGCCATAATACAACAGGATACTGCCATCGCTCACCTGAGAAGATGTCAAAATGCTACCTTGCAACCACTGGGGGCGAAGACGATAACCGAACCAATTGCGAAAGAAATTGCCAGCGATGACCAAGCTAAGGGCATCGAAATTGTTCTTGAGATGATCATAACTAAAATAGGAAATCGAAACATTCTCATATACTGCAGAAGCAATGCCAGGCTGGGCTGAAAAAACTTTGAAGATAAACAAATAGCGGTCGAATGGGATTTCTTTGAACAATTTGGATTGATAATGGGCCACACGGGTAGCTATGGAGCTGAGCTTGTTAATCTCAGAGGTTTTGGAACCATCGATAAGAATATAGCAAATTCGATCTTCGATTTTAAAATAAATTTCATCGAACGGCGCTAAATAAAGCGGATGGCGTAATAGCTGATCGTAATTAATTAAGCGATATTCAAACGCCTGCTCGGTAGCCGATAGGCCAGTAGCTAATTTCCATCGATGCGGCACTCGGACGCCTAAAAAAATGGGGCTATCCAAATATTCACGAACGAAAATAAAAACCGAGCTGGGATCAATGCGGGCGAAATTTCGGGATAATCGATCCCCCAAGATGAGATCCTTTCGGCCATTGACCTGATAGGATATGTTAATAATATCGTTCCCTTGCGTTGCAATCAGCCAAGCGTTGCATGAGACTGATTTGAATGGCAGAGGTCCACCGTAGCGATCAGTAACTTCAAATTTTGAAATATCGCAGCCCGGGGCTGGATCTATATTTGGCCCAATATACTCATTTGGTAAAGCACAGTACAATTGTGGTGCATGATTATTGCTCACTGTGATATTAACATGGAACGCGTTCCAGCTTTCTTCATCGATTTCCACATAATAGCGCAAGTTCGGTTGAGCAGCCGTTGGGAACGAGCCCAACAAATTTGTGATCAGGCATAAAGCGAAAATTCGTATCCATGAAAAGAATGGAGCGCCACCTTTGATCATTGCCGCCTCCTCGATGTCCTTATTCAAAGTGAGCTTCGCATTGTACTGGTTTAATCGGGCATGAGCCCACGAAACGGATTTTTTCCTGCAAAAGCGAGGAGTGCCGGAAGCCGTCAGTCAGGGGCAGGCAGTTGATCCCCCCTTTGTTCAACTCTAAGCCCAGCTTCCGGCAGTTTCTGCTATAAGCCGTACATCTCAATAATTTCTTCTTTGGTTTTACCAAGGATATTATATTTTTTGCCGACTTTAATAAATGCCTCAAGCGCACGATCCAGATGATGCTTTTCATGAGCAGCGGAAAGCTGGGTTCGGATCCGCGCCTGACCCTTGGGAACCACGGGGAAGAAAAATCCGATCGCGTAAATGCCCTCATGATACAAGTCACGCGAGAAGTCTTGGGCTAATTTCGCATTGAACAGCATCACTGGGACGATCGGCGTGTCACCTTCCTTTAGCACGAACCCAGCCTCGGTAAGCCCTTTGCGCCAATAAGCTGCATTCCATTCTAATTTATCGCGTCGCTCGGTGGTTTGAGACAACAGCTCAATAACCTTCAAAACCCCAGCAATAATCACCGGAGCCACAGTATTTGAAAACAGATAAGGTCGTGCGCGTTGGCGACAAAGCTCCACCAGCTCCTTCCTGCCAGACACACAGCCGCCAGAAGCTCCCCCCAGCGCCTTGCCGAACGTAGTAGTAATGATGTCGATTTTGCCAACTACTCCATATTTCTCGTGAGTGCCCCGCCCCGTCTTGCCGATGAAACCAGTTGCGTGAGAATCATCGACAAATACCATAGCATCATACTTCTCAGCCAACGCCACGATCTCATCTAATTTAGCGGTGTCTCCGTCCATCGAAAAAACACCATCGGTAATGATCACCTTTAGCCGTTTATCGGAATGCATCTGGAGCTTTTCCTCAAGGTGCTCCATATTGGAGTGTTTGAATGTGTCATGTTGCGCCTTGCAAAGTCGAATCCCATCGATGATCGAGGCATGGACCAATCGATCCGAGATCATTACATCTTGTTCAGTCAAAATCGCCTCAAAGACCCCGGCATTCGCGTCCATACACGAAGGGAACAAAATAGTATCTTCGGTGCCCAAAAATTTGGTCATCTCTTGCTCCAGTCGATGATGAATATCTTGAGTACCGCAGATGAATCGCACCGACGACATGCCGTAACCTCGGTAATCCAATCCCTCATGAGCTGCTTTGATCACTTCAGGGTGACTGGATAGCCCTAGGTAGTTATTGGAACACATATTAATCACTTTTTTCAGTGGCGACCCGAGCGGAAATTCCACCTCGATGTCGGGCGCTTGAGGTGCATGAATATATCGTTCTTCTTTAAATAACCCAGCATCGCGGATTGCTTGAAGTTCCTGTTGATAAATATTTCGAACTTTATCACTGTAAGCCATAATTGCATCTCCTATGCTTGGTTCTCTGTTCGAGACAACCCACTTGCCTTCTCGAACAGTGACAGTTAGCCACTTTTGCCCCTGGATGAAGGCGATTCCCAAAGGGGCTTTCCTTTGGCTTAAATGAACTCTCGCACCAATTTGCAGATCTTATTCACCGTATCAAATGCTTCTGGCGTTGCTTTTTCATCAGGAATCGTTATTTTGTATTTGTTTTCCAAAAATCGCTTCAGCGAAACCATAGAGAATGAATCCACAATGCCTCCAGAAATCAATGGAGTATCTGGAGTGATCTCTTGGTCCTCATCTTCAAGATATTCTCTTTTCACATAATCCAATACGATCTGCACCATTTCGTCCATGAGTTTGCTCCTTTCAGGTTAGGTGATCTTTAAGTCAAAAATTTATCTCCAAAAATGGAAAGCGCTTCTCATCATCACCGATCGAATATTGTAACTGCGGCCAGGTTCTTCACCGTTTGATGGCTGTGTCAGTGAATGATTCAGAATCGCTCAATCGTTTTCGAGGGTCGAAGTATCGCCGATCTCCTCACCCCATTCTTTGGCTTTTAGCAAGCGTCGCATGATCTTGCCACTTCGGGTTTTGGGGAGTGAATCGATGAATTCGATCTCCTGTGGCATAGCTAACGGTGAAAGCTTTCTTCGAATAAAATTCATAATGTCCAGTTCCAAATCGCTACTAGGTTGATACCCTGGCTTTAGCGTGACGAAAGCCTTCACCACTTCCATATTAATCGGGTCAGGCTTACTCACCACCGCGGACTCCGCCACCGCTGGGTGTTCCAACAAAGCGGATTCAACTTCGAACGGACTGACCAGATGTCCCGCGGTATTGATCACATCATCATCTCGGCCGATAAACCAGAAATAACCATCATTATCAATTCTCGCTCGGTCACCAGAAAGATACCATCCATTAATGAATTTTTTTTGATAAGTCGCTTCGTTCTTCCAATAGGTTCGCATCATCGCTGGCCAGCCGGGTTTGAATGCGATCAGTCCGACGTGGCCATTGCTGGTCAGGGGCTGATAGGTCTTTGGATCCAGCACTGTAGCAGTGATGCCAGGGAACGGTCGGCCCATGGAGCCTGGTTTCACCTTCATTCCTGGATAATTGCTGATCATGATTGACCCGGTCTCGGTCTGCCAGTAAGAATCATGGAATGGCCGACCAAAAACTTTTTCGGACCAGATCACTGCTTCGGCATTGAGCGGTTCGCCCACGCTGACCAGATGGCGCAACGAGCTGAGATCGTATTTCTTGACCAGTTCATCCCCAGCTTTCATTAACGAGCGAATGGCAGTCGGGGCGGTATACCAGACAGTGATTTTATGCTTCTCGATAAATTGATACCATGCTTCTGCGGAGAAGCCAGCGTCCAGCACGCACTGTGTGATGCCCAAACTCCAGGGCCCAATGATGCCATAAGAAGTCCCTGTCACCCAACCCGGATCTGCTGTGCACCAATAAATATCATTGTCCTGCAAATCTAACACCCATTTCGCAGTCAAATATTGAGAGATAAGCGAATAGTGGACATGTTGTACACCTTTGGGCTGACCGGTGGTGCCGGAAGTGTAATGCAGCACTGATGGGGTCTCGGCCGTTGAAGGATAGATTTCGAACTGATCCACTGGTTGCGCGGTCGCTAAATTGAAAGCCACTTCGCGCTCTTGCAACGGCTTCTGGCCATCATAATCCACCACGATGATGTGCTTGAGCGCTGGAAGTTTCTCCCGAATCTTTCTGACTTTTGGAAGATGCTTTCGTTGGGTGAGGATGGCACAAGTGCCAGCGTTCTCCAGCCGAATATAAAGCGATTCATCCCCGAACGCCGAAAACAGCGGCTGCGCAATTGCCCCGATTTTCAAAATCCCGAGAAAGCCGAGGTACAGCTCAGGTACCCGATCCAGAAACAAACAGACGCGATCCCCGACCTGAATCCCCAGCTTTCTTAAAAAAGCTCCGATCGTATTGCTTGCACGACGAATATCATCAAAACTGAACCGCTGCTGCTGACCTTGTGAGTTTTCCCACAGCAATGCTGGCTTGGCGCCTTTTCCTTGCTCACAGATTCGGTCGGAGCAGTACCAACCGATATTAATCACATCGCCGGGTTTATAATTGAGTTCTTGTTCCGCAATTGACCAATCAAAATGCTTCAGACGTTCTTCATAAGAACCAATATTTGACATAATGCCTCCTGAAATTCACTCTCGTTCAGCGACCGTCTGACTCATCCATTTGCCCCTTTTCCAAAATCACAATAGCCACGGCTAGGGCCTTAAGATGTGACAACGACACATGAACGCTTGTGATCCGCTTCGCTTCGATAATTTCTTTGGCCTTCCCGTATAGCACCAAATAGGGTTTTCCCAGTTCATCGCGCCGAACTTCCACATCTTGCCAGCTCAGACCACCCCGCCAGCCTGTCCCAAGCGCTTTGAAAAATGCCTCCTTGGCCGCGTATCGCACCGCGTAGTTCTGTGCCTGATTTCTTGATTTACCCTCGCAATATTCAATTTCTATTGGAGTAAAAATCTTGTTCACGAGCAAGCGAGATCGATCCGCAAGATGCGGCTCAAATCGGGCCACCTCGATCATGTCAATGCCAATACCGTAAATCAATTGATCTCCATTTCAATTATCTTCGTTGTCTGAAGTTCTCTCTATTTGTTAATGTAACCATTTTGAGAAAAACTGTCGACAATTGCTAGATGGCCAAAATCTTTATGGGAAAAATAGCATCGAATCAATCTAGGAATTCCGCGTCCTTCGGCGGTTGAAACCGATTAGACCTTCAAAACGATCTTGCCGCACTGGCCGGACTTCATTAGCTCAAAACCTTGTTCAAATTCAGCCAATTGGAGGTGATGGGTGATAACTGGGCTGAGGTCCAATTTTTTTGAGCGCAAAAAATTTCCCGCTTTCTCCCATGTGGAAAACATTTTGCGACCGGTGATTCCATACACTCGGATCGCTTTGAAGATGATGAGATTGTTGAACTCCATCGTGACGGGATTGTCGAACACGCCCAATAGAGAAATACGGCCACCTGGGGTGAGCATGCGGCAGCCTTGAATGAGGGCATTGGCATTACCAGACATCTCGAGCACCACATCCACCCCATCGCCGCGGGTGGCTTCCATCACCGCCTGATATGCATCGACCTTATTAGGGTTCAGCGTGACTGTTGCCCCCATTTTTTTGGCGATATTCAATCGATAATCGTTCAGATCAGTTACGAAAATGTCGGACGCGCCTGAAATGCGTGCCACCCCCACCGCTAACATGCCGATCGGGCCCGCGCCGATCACCGCTACAGTTTTACCCGCTACGTCCTCGCTCAACACCGTATCAATTGCATTTCCCAAAGGTTCTTGAACCGAAGCAAATTCTGCCGGTATTGAAGGGTCATTTTTCCATGCCACAACCTCAGGGATCACCACGTATTCGGCAAATGCTCCGTTGGTATCTACTCCCAAAATCTTCAAGTTTTTGCATATATGCATGTTGCCAGTACGACATTGCTTGCAATAGCCGCATGGAATATGGGTCTCAGCGGAAACAAAATCTCCAATCCGCAATGACTTCACGCCTGGTCCCAATTTTACTATTTCACCTGCCACCTCATGTCCCATAATTTGCGGCGGACGGACATGTTGCTCAGCCCATGAATTCCATTTATAAATATGCAAATCAGAGCCACAAATCGAAGTCACCTTAACTTTGACCAAAACTTCTCCCTCGCCTGGTTCTGGGATTGCAACGGTTCGCAGCTCTGCTCCAGGTCCAGGCGCGGCCTTCACCACCGCTCTCATCTTCTCATTCGCCATATTGTCATTCTCCTTAATAATATCGATATCCGATCAACGCAACACGATTAATTTCTTCATTAAGCGCATCTCATCAAGTTTCAATTGATAATAATAAACTCCAGAGCTCACTGCTTCCCCATGATCATCCGTGCCATCCCAGAAAATCTGATAGCTCCCGCCAGCCTGGAGTCCACGAACCAACGTCTTTATCTGTTGCCCCATCAGGTTAAAGATCGCCAACTCCACATCTCTCAGAGAATGCCCATCAAATTGATAATGGATCGCTGTGGCATCATTGAACGGATTGGGATAATTCTGAAACAGTTGCGGCGATCTCGAATGCAATCTTTCCCGATCTGAATCTACCGACGTGGCAATCAGCGGTTCTTTCCCCCCAGCCTTGTGATAGCGATCAGCGAATTCCTGCAAATAGAGATTGGCGATCGTCGAATCCTTGATGATCAAAAAATTCTCGTCATTCAACGTCTCCGCCGCGTTGCTCCAATTATAAGAACCGGTCACTACCATCGGCTGTCCTGGTCCACCATCGGCATCGATGATCAAGTATTTGTGATGCAAGGTCCCAAATTCTCCATCCAAATGGACATCGGCGGGCGGATTCCACGGTTTGCTGCCGCTTCCAATCATATTTAAATATTGGCTGGAGCTATTGCCATAATTTTCTTCATAATCAAACACGCCTTTCACCTTGAAATCAGGAATGGTCTGCCATTTGGCACGCATGGCATCAGCAATTTTATTGGGGTTGGTACTCTGTTGGAAGATCAACATGCAAAAGTAGAGGGAACTTTTCGAACGTTGAATAGCATCAACGAGGAAATTCACTCCGCCATCTGTGGGACTCATGTATTGCTGGATTTCGATACCATTGATGATAAATTTATGGGGCGTGTTATTGGTCTTGCGGTAGCTGAAGCGCGATTTTGCAGGATCGGGCACATCGGTATCGCTGCCCCACATTTCATTGAACTCGGCGGTGTAGCAGCTTGCCAGCGCTCGATCCTGAATCTCAATGGCGTTTTCAGCGTTTTCGGTAGTGGCCGATTTGGTTAAATTATATGAGCCGGTCCAAACCCAATCATCCAAAGCCGAGCTTGTATCGCGATTGTCCACTACCATAAATTTATTATGCATGGCTGCTTGACCATCATTATTGCCGAACCGATCACTAATCATCGGGATCTTTGCCTCTTTGAGCAGCCGAATAGCATTGCTCTCTTCTCTATTTTTGTCATAATCATAAATGATTCGAATTTTGACCCCTCGCTTATAGGCATTTATTAATACCTGTGCTGGCGAATCAAAATCGCTACTACCAATGAGATAAAAACAGAGGTCGATGGAATATTTAGCCGAATTGACGCGCTGGGCAAAGCGATTAAAGATATTGGTCCGTTCGGCGATCCGACCGTATCTGGCATAGCTCGGATCAACTGATTGACTGAAATAAACTCGAATTTCTCCTGAGGATGTTTGGACAGCTTGCGAAAAGAGGCTCGGCAGTTCGACTACCGCTTGAAACAAGACACATATTGCAACCAGAACCACATTGCTTTTCACACACCAGCCCTAGATTAATAACCATTCAATTAGACTCTTTAACATAAAAAATTTTTAGACTAAATATAAACATAATTCCAGTTCTAGTCAAGCAATAATTTTTAAATTCTTGATGCGGCAGATGAGCTGAAGGAATCGTCCCGTTCGGGAAAATACAAAAAAATGACTTGACTCTTTTAATAAAAATTCTTATGTTTCGGCGCTTTTGAATTGATAGGAGAAGAAGTCGAAATGGTGCATGCGATATGCATTCCGTAACCTTGATCCAAAGGATTATTTTGTGCATTGCAGTATTTGGCCTCAATGGGTGTGAAAAAAGGGCAGTGCCCCCAGACGCCAACCATTTGACGTTTCCATCGGGAATTCGGATTTCCAGCAACGCTTCCGAGCTTAAGCTCTATTGGAAGCCAATGATACAAAACGATATTATCGGATATAAAATTTATTTCGGCACCAGCGAACAAAACTATTCTGATACCATCATGGTCGGAAAAGACACAACAAGCTTTACGATCGGAAACCTGGCGCCAGATCAACAATATTTTTGTGCTATCTCCACTGTGGATGCCAACAATAGAGAGAGCGAGCTATCGGAACGAATTATGGCCCGAACCTACATCGCTTACGAAGATTTTTCACAGGACCAAGGGCAGCTTGATACAATCAAATGGCATTATGAGCCAGGATATACTGTACCAGTAATCCAGGGAATGGTTGGTGCTGCAGATATCCAATTTAATGATGTGAAAATGCGTCGCAGCTTTGGCCAATATCTCGCCTACACCCCATTGAATAATTTTGCTGTCGATTGCCAGTTCATGCTGGGAGTGCCAAATGTGGGTGGCGCTGGGCTGATGATTCGCTCGGAGCTCGCCCGACCAGATAAATATTACAAAGGTTACAACGCCTTTCTATTCTGGAATCTGACCAATTGGGAACTACGGCTCGAAGAAAGCGCCGCTGACCGTCATGCCATGAGGTCGCCTCAACCAGCAAAAATTCCAGAGATTCGACCCGATGAATGGGTGAAATTAACTTTAGCCTATAAAAGCGGCGCAATTGAAGCCATTGCTTATCGTCTCTCTGATTATTCGGTTTTGGCCTCTCTTGCGGCTGTGGATTCGAGTGGAGGAAAGCGCCCAAATGACGCAGACAAATTCTGCGGTTTCTTCACCACTCAATACGGAAATAATGTGATTTATGCTGACAATTTCGGCATCCGAAGATTAGATTAGAAGTTCAAGCTCACCACTATTTAATCAATATTGCAGATGAACGTTTGGGCCTCGCTGCTGATCCATATGAGCACGATAGCTAGCGGGCTCATTTCCATCTTCGGATGGAGGAGCCAAACAAAGTACTGTGAGTGAACTGTTTCTATAAGCATCTCTCCGCACGCATCGCGAGAATGGACCATTCTCATTGAAGCGAAATCATTCGACTCATCGAGTCCTCAAAGCCCTTTTTTTCTGAGAAAGATAGATCTGAAAATAGATTTTTTAAGGTAATCCATCTCGAACCTCGCGCTATTTGGCCTTACTCAGTTCATTCGATTCATAATCGCGCCATTTTTTTGCTCAATCAGTGATCCAAATTTGAAAGCCCCACTGGCCTTTACAGCAAAAATTCCACTTGACTTCTATCAAATTTTCTGATAAATTGAACCAATAGATAACCCAAAAGTATATAATATGAAAATCTGTTTGACCTCTCCAGGGGTTCTATTCGAAAGCTTAGAAATTTTTTTCAATAGCTCACAGTCCTTTAAATGATACCTTGGAGCAGGTCGCTGTTTCGAATGGATACGAACCAATAATGGATGAGGATAGAGGTGTCTCGATCGATTCGATGCATGGCAATGGCCATAGCGATGATTTTTATCGCTTATTCGAGGGGGGAGGCGCAATACTATTTCGGACGCAATAAGGTCCAATATAACAATTTCAAGTGGTACATTTTAAAAACCGAGCATTTCGATATTTATTTTTATCCAGAGATGCGAGAGCTGACCGACATTGGTGCATCTTGGGCTGAGGAAAGTTATCGGTTCTTAGAGGATAAATTTAACCACAATATCACCAATCGAATCCCGCTGATCTTTTATTCAAATCATTCCCATTTCCAGCAAACCAATACTATCCCCTATCTGCTCCCAGAGGGTGTTGGTGGCTTCTTTGAGTTCATAAAAGGGCGCGTGGTCGTCCCTTCCAATGGATCGATCCGCGATTTCAAAAAGGTGATTCGACATGAGCTGGTTCATGTTTTCACTCATAGCAAGCATTATCGCGTGCTGAAAGATCATCGCAAGACCCATTTTCCAGCTCTTCCGCTCTGGTTTGTTGAGGGACTTGCCGAATATTGGTCCGAGGGGTGGAACGACGAAGCCGAAATGTTCATTAAAGATGCTGTGTTGCATAACTACCTGGTGCCGCTGGAGCAGATGTATAGCATCTATGGCACATTTCTGATGTATAAAGAGGGGCAAGCGATCATCAAGTTTATCGCCGATCAATATGGCGAACATAAAATCGTGCAATTGATCGAAAATGCTTGGAAGGAAGATAACTTCTCCAACGTCTTAAAGCTCACCATAGGGTTGAACTATCAGGAGTTCGATAAACAGTGGCTTTATTATTTGAAGAAGCAACATTACCCAATTATGGCCAAAAACGATTTTCCCGAGATGATCGCGGAACCGATTACTTACCTAGGCATCAATACCAAGCCGGCTTGCTATCGATCTCATGGTAAAAACATCATGGCATTTGTTTCCAATCGCACTGGCTATTCGAATATTTATCACATGCCTCTGTCTGAGGAAAAATCCGATAAGGAACGCGGCGTAGAAGTCCTGATCAAAGGCGAACGAACCAATGAATTCGAATCATTCCACGTTCTTAATAGCAAAATTGACGTCAATGACCAGGGCACATTGGCATTCGTGTCCAAAAGCGGAGAGAGCGATGTCATCTATCTGTACGACATTCATCAAAGGAAAATGGTTAATAGCTTTCGATTCGACAACATAGTCACCATGTTTTCACCCTCCTGGTCGACGGATCAGCAAAAGTTGGCATTCACTGGCATCAGTTTCGATGGCAAAAGCGATCTCTATGTGATTGATGTTGCCACTGGTCACCTGGATCGGCTTACCAATGATTTTTACGATGATCGGGATCCGATCTGGGACCGAAGCGACCAGTTCATTTATTTCAGCTCCGATCGATCCGTTATTGATGATTCGAGCTATTACAATCTCTTTGCTTATCATTTAATAACCGGAGAGATCAGCTATGTAACGTATGGAAGATCCAACGACTATTCTCCAGCCTTATCTCCCGATAATCGCTATTTGGCTTTTACCTCGGATCGGGATGGGGCGTTCAACATCTGGCTAATTGAAAATCCGAATGGCTCGTTGCCACAGATCATCGCTGGGTTGGGCGAGGCTCTCACCCCGCTTCCAGTGGTTCGACCGTGCTTTTCCCTGATGGATCAGCGCCTTGCCGCGAAAAAGATCACCAACTTTACAACTGGTGCCTATGATCCAGAATGGGTGGATGAGAACCAGTTATTGTTCACCGCGTTCGAAAAATTTTCGTTTCAAATCCATCGTTTGGATAAGGTGATTGCTCGAAACGAAAACGCGATAGTGGTTCAAAAGGACACCTTATTGCCCAAAACTCAGTTGAACCCACTGCCCAAAATCGCCGCAGAGTCTAAGGTTTCGGCCGTAAAATATAAACCGAAATTCAACCTGGATGTCGCCCAAAGCTCGGTGATGCAGGACCCGATCTTTGGCGTTTCTGGCGGAGCCCAGCTTGCGATGAGCGATATGTTGGGCAATTATCAATATCATTTTCTCATTTATAACAACGCCCAGACGCGGGATGAATTTTTTGAGAGTTTCAACGTCGCAATTTCTCGGCTTGACCTGTCGCATCGAATGAATTACGCTGTGGGGTTGTATCATTTCGCTGGCCGTTATTTCAACTGGTACGAGGGGTTCTTTTACGAACGGCGGTATGGCGGCTTTGGTTCAATTAGCTACCCGCTCTCGGTGTTCGAACGGGTCGAGGCCAGCATCAATTTCCGGCACTCATATAAAGATTGGTACGGCTTAAACAACGGCAGAAACGCGCTGCTGCTATCAAATTTCATTGGTTTTGTTCGGGACAACTCGCTCTGGGGGCCCTCTGGCCCGATGGATGGCGAACGCATCAATATCACACTGGGAAACACGCTGGACGTTCAGCACTCCAATGTCAATTTCTATACGATCATTTTCGATGCCCGCAAATATTTCCGGCTGTCGCGCCGCGTGACCTTCGCCACTCGCGCCATGACTCGCTACAATCACGGCAAAGAAGCGCTACCATTCGTAATGGGAGGAAGCTGGGACCTGCGCGGTTATCGCCGCTGGTCACTTTGGGGCAATAAGATCTTTTTGGTGAATGGCGAGCTAAGGTTTCCGTTTATCGATCGGTTCAACATTAATTTCCCATTCGGTGGTATGGGGTTCAGCGCCATCCGCGGCGCCAGTTTTATCGATCTGGGCAATGCCTGGGACAATCAACTGAAATCAGTTTTGGGCAGCATGGGCTTGGGTATTCGATGGCAGTTGGGTGGGTTTCTCGTGTTGCGTTTCGACTTTGGCAAGAAATTCCAATTCAACGACTCCCACGAGCTCCTCAATCCTGCCAAATTCCACATGGAAAAAGGTATATTTAAGCAGTTTTTCTTCGGTTGGGACTTTTAATACGGGTGACACGTGAGGCTACTTGCTCAATTCAAATCATTTCTGCGGCTCAGCTTTATCGCTGTGATCATGTTGCTAAATTGTGCAAGGATTCGGATCGACTTCGCAACACTTCCAGATTTTGAAGCGTCTAATTGGGAACGGTTTGCCGGGGATTGGGCAAGGACCAATCAACATTCGGGTCAGTTTCGCTTGCCTCTGCAACTGAAATGGAAATATAACGCCTCTGGTACAGTGGGAACTGCAATTTTAGCCGTCGATGGCATTGCCTACTTTACCACGATGGATGGCCGACTCATCGCGCTGGATATCGTCACAGGGAAAAAAATCGGCCATCGCAAGATCGGTGTCGATGCGACCTGCGTCTATCATGATAGCTGCCTCTTCATCGCGCTTCGTTATGGTGATAAAACTTTGTACAAATATCAACTCAACAAGGGCAAATTTCTTTGGAAAATTGATGCTGGCGACATTGCTACTGAACCGTTAGTCGTCGATCAATACATCATTGTGACCGCGCTTTACAATCACGTCGATCTTTATCATATCTCCAATGGGGTTCGGCTTTGGCAGACCAAAACCGACGACCAGATCCGCTCATCCCCAGCCTATCGAAATGGCGTGATTGTATTCGGCTGTGATGACGGGAATGTTTATGCTGTCAATCCTTCGGATGGAAAAATCCGCTGGAAATTTAAAACCAGCGCTAGCGTAACAGCCACCCCGGCGATCGGCGATAGCGTCGTTTATGTGGGTTCTTCCGATAACCATTTCTACGCTATCCATCTTTGTTCAGGCAAATTAATCTGGCAATTCGCAACAAATGGGCAGATTCTCCAGGCTTCTGCAGTAAATGATAGCCTGGTAATATTCGGTTCCAGCGACGGTCAGCTCTATTGCTTGAATCGAGCTACCGGCACTTTGCGCTGGTCGTTCCCAGCGAAAAGCATAATCAGCACCGCGCCTCTGATCGCTGGCTCTTTCGTTTTATTCGGCTCCTTGGATCAGCATTATTATGCCATCGACCTGGCCACTGGTTCGGAGCGTTGGAAGTATAAAACTAATGGTCGGGTAAGAACGGCCCCAGTGATTTGGAAAAATTATTTGATCGCTGGTTCAGAAAATAATGAGCTTTATATCTTTTCTTTTGCTGAGGAGAAGTGACTTTGTTCTTTCGTCATTCTTTATCGACATTCATCTCATTGCTCATCTGCTGGTGTTTTATCACGCTGGATCAGCCAGTAGCTAAATGCCAACCAGCCGATAGTCTTGGTTTCCTCAACATCCAGACTGATTCGCTGCATGTGGAGATATTTTTGAACAATAAAACACTGGGCTTTACCCCGTTGCCGATCCTCGCACTCCCAGCCGGTAAATATCAGATCACCGCCAGCCATCCCAATCCATATATATGGGGCAATCTCGATTGGCGAGATAGCATTTTGGTCGTAGCTCATGACACTCTAATCGTACGACCCAAATTTAAAACCATTCTAACCATCCGAACAAACCCATTTGATGCCGCGATCTATCTCGATAATGAGCTCATCGGTCACACCCCGCTTTCCTTCCCAATCGATCTTTCACCCGATAAGCAGCTCGTCATCAAAAAAGAGGGATTTCACGATCAGTTAGTTCGACTCAGCGATTTGAAAAATAATTCTATTCAGATCGATCTCATTCGCAATCAATACAACTGGGAGCTCAGTCAAACCAAATATAGACATCAAAAGCTAATAAAAAAATATTATCGTTCTATCAGCTATAGCCTCTGGGGTCTCAGCATCGTTACTGGGCTTTCTACGGTTTATTTCAAAGATCAGGCTGATGATTATTACCAAAAATATCTCGTTGCTGGATCCATGCAGCAAATGAATCGATACTATAGTGCTACTCGGCGTTATGATCGTTACACCTATATTTCCCTTGCTGCCTTGCAAGCATGTTTCGGTCTTTCATTTTATTTTTTGATGAAATCGCTCGATTAGCGTCATTCATCTGAAAGCCTCGTCACCCGCCAAGCGCATCAGTGAAATCCAAAAAAGATCTTCACATCAACCCCACCGGCGACAGGGTTTTCCGCTCTGTTGGATTCATGATTTTTCAGCCATGCGAATGATAACCATTGCGCAGCTCAAATTTGTTATTGACTTTTTAAGAAAAACGAAATATATTTGGCAGCAAGTGAAAGAGCCGAGAGCGAATTTATGTTTCTTCCCAAAGCCGAAAACTTGGGAGGGAAGCGCGAATTTTAATAAATCCGATTGCAATTGAGTGATCGATTTGAGCTGTTCTCCTTCTAGATCGTGTCATAAAACAGTGCCTTTTTATGACAACTATTCAAAGCTTCCTATGGAAGGACCGAAACTGGACGATTAAAAATCGAGAGGATTGAATCAATGAAAGCACAAACTGCTTCTGATACGCCGCAGGCTGCGGCAAACATTGATCGCACCAAATTTCCGATCTGTGAATTCATTTTCCGAAACTACCATAATTTTAATGCCCGGGCATTGCGAAATGCGCTGGTGGCCTACTGGCATCATATTGCCAAGGGAGGAAAAATGTTCTGGGCCATGGCTGGAGCGATGTCTACTGCCCAACTAGGAATCTCTCTCGCCCCAGCGATCCGCGCTGGACTGGTTCACGGCTTATCGGTAACTGGCGCCAACTTAGAAGAATCACTATTCCGATTAGTAGCTCATCACAGTTATCGAGATTTTCCCGATTACCGCTATTTTACCAAAGATGACGATACCAAAATCCTCGAGGCGGGGATGCGACGGGTGACTGATACCAGCATTCCCGAGGATGAAGCGTTTCGCGCTGTCGAGCAGATCATCGTTCCGATGTGGAAAGCTGCCACGCAAAAAGGACAATCTCGATTCTGGCATGAGTATTTTTACGAGTTGGTACTCGGTTTGGATGAAAATCAATTTGAAGGGCCGGCTGAGGAATGCTGGCTGCTCGCTGCTGCTGAGGCAAATTTGACCCTGGTCGTCCCCGGGTATGAAGATTCAACCTTCGGAAATATATTTGCCTCGTACGTGAAGACTGGTGAATGTAGCGCCTCCATCGCGAAATCTGGGATCGAATACATGGTGGCTTTTTATGATCAATATCGGGAACTATCCCAAGGACCTGGGGTGGGATTTTTCCAGATCGGAGGTGGGATTGCAGGAGACTTCCCGATCTGCGTTGTCCCATCGATCAAATATGATCTGCGCGAGCAGGTCAAACCGTGGGCGTATTTCTGTCAGATCTCTGATTCGACTACTTCGTATGGCTCCTATTCTGGCGCAACACCGAATGAAAAAATCACCTGGGATAAGCTCACTCGAGATACACCCATGTTTGTCATCGAATCCGATGCCACCATAGTGGTCCCATTGATGCTCAATGCCCTGTTAGAATGCAAACAAAATCCAGATGAAGCCAATCGATTGTTCGCCAAATATGCCTGATCCATCGGATTATTTTGGCCGCACCATCCTATTCACCTAACGACGGCGATTGAGTTAAGTGCAATTTGATGCCCAGTGACCATTTGTTTGGAAGCTGATCATGTGGATGTGCAACTGCTCAAATCAACGATAGTGGATTTTCTCCAAAAATAATTGCGGATCTGCGCAGTATCGCTTGATCAGTTCCAGACAGTGGTCACTGGTGGTGCATTGTTCCAGATTGATAAAATTAACCCAATTTTGATTTAAATCGAACCACCGCCAAAAGATTTCAATTTGTTCGCTCGAATAATCGCTCGTGCGATCATTATCATGACCGAAAATATGGTCCAATTCACACAGTAACCCCTGCCAATTCGATTGTTCTCGGTCGAGCGACAACTTGACCAATCTCTCATTACCCACGGCTAAAAACAGCACGATTTCTTTCTCTGAGAGCCCAGGCAAAAATGCGATTACCCTTCGTTTCTCCCTTGGTGGGGTGGAAATTGAATGCACATTTAACTGCGTGTTCAGTGTCGGGTGATATTCGTTGATATAATGATTCTCTAATAACAACGCTTCCAACTCCGAACCAACCACCTCATAGCTCAAATCAGCGATCTGATCCAGAATGGTCCTTCCCTTTTCATCCAAATCAAGCCGATTGATAAAATAACTTTCTACCCGCGCCCTCAGATTTTTCGCTTTGCCCACGTAAAAGACATTGCCCAAACGATCTTTCATGAAATAAACGCCAGGTCGATCAGGTAACTTTCTAATGAAATCTTGATCAAAATAGTAGCGAGAAAAATTCACCCAAGTTTTGGCGCGCTCCACGAAATTCTTCACATCCGACCACGATCGCAGAGACAGGCGATCAAGCTGATGAATAAAGTGCCATGTCAATTCTTTCATTAAATCAAGCCTTGCATTCAATTCCAAAGGTTCCGAATAAACCATTGCTAAGGAAACTGCAATATCAGAGAGCGATTTAATTTTGTTTTTTGGAGATAGTAAACGAGCTAGGCTGATTAAAGAGAGGCGCTCGAGTTCGAGTTCAACACCAAGAATAAGCCGAAACCAAACATTCAATATTGCCAGTTTCTTCCCTGACCAATCGCTCACCAAGATGGTATTTTGCAGCTCCTGATAAAGCGCGTCAATATGTTGCTCAATTCGAGGAGCGGTGGCAAACGGGTTGCTGAGTACCGATATCGATCGCCTCAACTGCGAGCCATATTTCTCTTGTGATGGAAGCCTAAAGATTTCACGTTTGAGCTCAGAACCATCTTTCAACAAAACGACCCCAAGAGCGATGGGGATCACGTGGCCGCGGCTGAGCTGAATTGATTCGACATCAATTAACGAAAAAGTCATACCAGACAAATTTGGCTGCTCGGATTGTAACCGAATCCGCCAGTATCCACTGCTATCGAAAATAAAGCGAGGATCATCTTTGAGAAGTGAGGACAAAATCATTTCGAATTGTGAGGGATATGAATTCGGAACATGAAAGAAATGCCGAATCAACTCGTTGGTGGTGACAGCTTCCGCTTTGTTCTTGAGATATTGGTAAATTTTTTCTTTCATAATTTGCAAGGCAAATTAGATCAAAAGAAAAAAGCCTCACTCTAAAAAATCTGTTCGAAACGTTAAAAAAGCTGATCGCTCGTTTACCTGCTAAAGTAATCCATATCTTTGAAATTTAATCGATACCAAATTGGTAAGCGATCGGTCAGCGCCTATTTTCGGACAGCCTGTAAATGGCGAGGCTTTTCAGCTTAATGTTTCAAGATAAAAATTGAACCGAGTTAGCGGATAGTTCCCAAATAATGGGTGGTCAACTGGCGCTTTCGGACTTCTGGATTGGAATAATCTGGCAATAGCATTGGTCCAACCCGATCCTTAATACCAAGTCTCTCGACTTCTTTATTATATTTTTTAACATGCTCCAGCGACAACTTCCCGTTTCCCTGATAACCCTTAATGTATTCCGCAGCATTCATTCCAGCAATGCGTCCAAAAACAGTTACATCCAGCAGTGAGTTGCCCATCAGTCGATTTTCTCCATGAACGCCGCCTAACACTTCACCTGCCACATAAAGCCCAGGAACACAGGTTTCACATTTGTTGTTCGCCTCCAGACCGCCATTTTGATAATGGAGCGTTGGGTAGATCAACATGGGCTCTTTGGAGATATCGATCCCATATCGCCGAAATAGAATATGCTTGCCAGGAAATTCCCGACGCACCGTCCCTTCGCCATGAAGTTCATCAATCATCGGCGAGTCGAGCCAGACACCGAATTTGCCAGTGGGCGTTGGCACCCCATTTCCTCGCTCTGGCGAGCATTCTCTGATGATGGCTGCTGCTTCCACATCGCGCGGTTCGCGCTCATACACGAATTGCTGACCATGAATGTTGACCAAGTTTGCTCCGGCTCCTCTCACCTTTTCTGTGATCAGCAGCCCCTCCGCTTGCTCTGGAAATACTGCTCCCGTGGGATGGTACTGAACTGTATGCAAGAAACATACAGGCACACCAGCGCGATATCCCATTACCAACCCATCGCCTGTGGCACCGTAATGATTCGTAGTCATAAATTTTTGAATATGCAACCTGCCCGAGCCACCCGTTGCAAGAATCACGGCCTTCGCCTTTACCACAAAGTATTCTTCAGTCTCCAGATTATAAAGCACTGCACCAGCCGCTCTGCCTTGATCGTCCAGCACGATTTCAACCGCAGGCGAGAATTCGATGACCTTGATGTCATCGGGATGATTGCGCACCTCGTCCCGAAGTGTGCGCATGATTTCGGCACCGGTGATATCTCCAGCATAGTGCATCCGCTTGCGCGATGTGCCGCCACCGTGCATTGACTTCAATCGGCCATCGGGGAATTTGCTGAAAATCATGCCCAGCTTCTCCAGCCAAGCCAAAACCTTCGGCGCTTCAGTCACCAGGGTGTAAACCAACTCTGGATCATTCACAAAATGACCGCCACCCATGACATCCAAATAATGATAATAGGGCGAGTCTTTCCACGTTTTGCTGGCGCCCTGAATCCCGCCTTCGGCCATCATGGTATTGGCATCGCCGTTGCGCAACTTGGTCGCCAAAATCACCTTTGCCCCATGCTCCCGGGCTAATAACGCCGCCGAATTCCCAGCGCCGCCGCCGCCGATGATCAGCACATCGGTCTCCATAGCAATTTCGTCAAGATTGATCTTATCCGGGTCAACACGGCTCTTCGTCTCCAGAATGTCTACATATTCATTGGCGATGCTATATCCTTTGCTTGGACCAACTCGGATAGGGCGGCGTGTCCCCTCGATAAAATCAGGGTGATATTTCCGCAGGATTTCCTGGCGCTGATCCACTGGAATCGCAGGAAACTCTTCCCCGCGTTTTTTTCTCGCCACGCGCTCAGGACGGGTCTTCTCAACGATTTTGATCAGATTTTTTAGCTCCGGTGTGTATGGCATGTTAATACCTCATATATTAGATTTGTTTATCAAGTTCTATAGTCACCAAAATTCCAAATCACAAAATCCAGGTTCCAAATAGATCTCACACTTGAATATTCAATTTCCGAAACCAATAGAACCAGATCAACTCAAAAGCTATCTGAATAAAAAAAAGAAGCCAATGCTATTCACCGACATTTGGAATTTGACATTTTAGAAATTGCAATTTATTTGGAATTTGTAATTTGGTGCTTGGAATTTTTCCCTGCAACAAATCAAAGAAATGCTTTTTCCGCAGGCTCCCACATTTCATCCGCATTATCAGGCTCTGTCTCCCGCTCCTTATAGAGTTTCATTAGCGTAGCTTTGTCCGCCTTCATTAGTTCCTGAAGCATCGTTTCGTATTTGCCCGATTCTACCTCCTGGACTCGCTGGGCTAAATGCTCTGCCTTGGGCAAAATATATCGACCATACAAGCGCCGCGCTAAAATGGCAATATTATATTGCACTTCTTCCGCAGGGCAGCGCGCTGCACAGAGTCCACACATCACACAATCGAACGATAATTCAGCCGCCTTCTTGATATCCCCAGCCATGGCCGCCGCAACATAATCCATCACCTTGATGTCCATGGGGCAGCTCTTGGTGCAGTTATTACACCCCATGCATTTGAAAATTTCGGGATACAATCGGGCCACCGTTTCGCCAGTCGGCTGCAACTGCTCCAGATCATAAACTGCTTTATTGGCAGGGAAAAACGGAATCTGCGTGATGTACATGTACGGCTCGACCACTGTCTGGCAGGCCAAACCATAGTGCAGTTGGTAATCGTTGGGGAAACGATAGATCGTCGCACAAGCGCCACAGATGCCACCTCGACAGCCGCAGCCACGGATCAATTGATAACCCGCATACTCCATCGCTTTCTGAATCGTCAGCGATGGGGGGACGTCATACCGCTTACCCATAATAAAAATCGGAATCAAATTTTTGGTTTCTGTATTTTGTTCGGTATTGCTCATCTAAAAGCCTCCTGGATTTTTTCCAATGGATTGAAACAACCCAACGGCTGATAAGACTGCAATTGATATTTCAATTCTTCATATCCGTTGTCGTCATATCAGCCGTTGGATAAAAATTACCATGTTATAAAAACCCCAATCACAATTCCGATAATCAACGCCACAAAAACCATAAAATAGTTGTCCAACCACTTCAACGCTTTCTTCTGCGGAATCACTTCTACCACCCTTTCCTCCACCACAAAATCTTTGATCCCTGTATCCACCTGAGGACAGGCCATGACGCAGGCGTAACATTGCTCGCAGTCCTCAGCCACCAGCACTTCCAGTGCAAACGAAGTCCGCTGCACGGTTCTTGCCCGTCGATCGGGCTCTCGCCTGAGCACGGGACAGGAGTCGATGCAATTGCCACAAGCAATACATGCCCGATCACCATCGATTTGAACATTCGGTGGCAAATAAAGCCGATGATACGGCTCGATCCCTCTCGAAAGCAACCGACAACGAGCTACTGGCGGTTCTTTAATATCCAGAACAGTATTGAGCACTCGGATGGTCTCGGGACTTAACTTTTCTTCTTTTGCGGTTATATAAGCCACGGCTTGCTCCTTAAAACATTAATTACACAAAACAAAATCATCCAGATGATAAACCGCTAATTCCGCGAATTAGGCCAATTCTGCCAATTTGATACCAATAAAATTCGCGCAATTTTGGTTGATTCGTGACATTTGCTGTCAAAAATTTTGATCCTTAGGCAAAGCAATAATTGCTCGATCATCTAACCACCAAATTCCCAATATACGGATGACACTTCACACAATTCGTCTGATCCGACAAATCCTCACACTCGGCCCGAAAGATCACAAACTTCCCATGAATTTTGCCATGATGGCACTTCTGGCAGACCTCCTCCGTTGGCATAGGCAGCGGCTTGCCTGGGTGGTTCAGTGGCGTGACGTTCTCATGGCAGCCCGAGCATGCAATCGGATTTCGGGCAGCGAAATTCACCGTTTTATCTACCAGCTTCTTGCCTGACGCATCGACCTTCTCCCGCAGATGGCATTGCCCGCAATTGCCCAACTGGATCTTTTCGATCAAGGCCAATTGCTCTTTTTCATCTTCGTTCAACGAAGATTTGGCCTTCAGTTCATGATACAACTTTTGATCTTCAGGTCGAAAATATTCGAATCGGTAATGCAGCCGCTTGTTCAGCTTCAAGCCGATTTCGGCCAATTTTTCGCTGGCCAAAAGATACGGTGCTCGTTCCATCACATTGAGCCGATCGGGATGGCATTTCAGGCATTGATCGCTGGTGTAAAACGATTTGGGGCTGGTCGGCTCGGTGAATTTCAGATTGGCAAACCGCTGGGATAACACTGCGGCCTGATTGACCCCACGCCAAGCCCAGTGCTCTACTGATTTATCAGGATGGCAACTCATACAGCCTGTGGCATCCCCTTCGGCAATGCCTTTATGCGGCTCGGTATTGAGATCGATACTGACGTAGGGTCCTTTTACATAATGGCACGTCAGGCATGTTGATGGAATCTGATTGTAATAAATCATCCCAATGAATCCCAACACCGCTAGAATCGGCGCCGCTATCAGTACGATTTTGATGTGATGCTTGATGACGAAATCTTTGATTTTTTCAAATGTTGGTGTCTTGAAAATTTTCATTTGAAATTTAAAACTCCTGATCTTTCTGTCATTCCGAACGAAGCGCAGCGCAGTGAGGAATCTCTATATTTTGCAAAGTTCATTTATCCAGCAGATTCCTCACTTCGTTCGGGATGACAATTTTACATTATGCCTTTCTCACCTTCACCTTCGTATCCATCCAAGCTTGTCCCTTGCCCATAGGGTCGGTAGCCGCTGCAATGACCCAATTGGGATGAACTCCAAATTTGCCTTTCTTCGGCCACCAGATAAACTTGGTGTCAGGATCATCGCTATCAAATTTTTCGGCTCGGGCAATCCTGCCAAATTCCCAATGCCCACAGCCATTTGCGATAGCGATGATTTCAGGATGCACTCCTTCGGTCACATGCGCTTTAACTTTCAACTCCCCTGCCGACGATTCTAAAATAATATCATCCCCTGGTTTGATCTTTAGCGCTCGAGCCGTCTTCGAATTGATCAACGCCGCATTGGCATGATGGATCTCCGCCAGCCATTTGGCATTGGCCAGATCAGACCGCATCACATTGACATTGAATGGGATTAAAATCAATTCATCCTTGGCTAGATGGATATGCTCCTGGATCGGCTGATAGCTCGGCAAGGCAGTCAAACCATTGCGCCGCTGGGCGATCTCGAATTTCTTTGATGGGGTATTGAAGCCCCGAGTTCGATAAATCTGATATTCCGCTTTCTGATTTTCCTGATACCAGATACCATTTTTCTTCAGCCGATCATAGGCTAATCCTGGAACTTGTGTGACAATTGCTTTGATGTAGTCTTCAACATTGGAATGGTTCACCATCGCTGCAAAGCCACCGCCCATCCGCTGCGCCAGCGACAAGCATAATTCGTACAGTGGCTTCGATTCTCCCTGCGGCTGGATCACTGGCTGCCCCAATGTCACAAACGGGATCATTTCGAACGACGGCGCCGAATCCAGGGACCAGCTCTCGAGAAACGTGGTGGCGGGCAAAACCAGATCCGCTAGCGCCGCCGTCTCGCTCATTACCGTATCCATCACCACGGTGAACGGCAACAGCGATTCATCTTTCAGCACCGATTGGGTAAAATGGCAATCGGGATGCTCGTAAGCGGGATTGGTTTTATAAGCAAAATAGAGATCGACCTTTTGCTTCTTGCTTTGAATCGATTTGAGAAACTCAATTGGATTTTGCTCGTCAGCCAATTTCTGATCTGGATCGAAATCTTTGAGCTGATATTTTCTGGGCAGACAATAGCCTCCCTGCCCATCGATGTTGCCCACGATGGCATTGAGCAGCATGATGCAGCGCTCGTTTTCGACGCCGTTAACATGATCGACCACACCGCCGCCAGAGAACGCCACACCAGGCTGCGTAGTGGCAAATTCCACAGCAATCCTTTCGATGGTCTCGGCAGGAACCTGGGTGATCTCTGCTGCTTTTTCTACTGTAAATTGAGCCAGGTAGCTCTTCAAATCAGCCACCGAAACATTGGTCCATTGGCTGATAAATTGGGCGTTGTACAAGTTCTTCTGCATAATCACATTGGCCATGGCCAGGGCGAGCATAGCATCGGTGCCAGGCTTGATGGGGATCCACTCGTCACTTCGCCCCGCAGTATTGGACATCCGAGGATCAACAGTCACCAATCGTGCATGACGGTCGATTCGGCCATCGATGAGCCGCTGATTGAAATTGATGAAGAACGGATGGGACTCGAACGGATTACTGCCAAAGGCGAGGAAATAGCGGCAATTGGCAGCGTCGATCACTTCGCAGCTCTCACCCCAGGTTTTCTGCTGGGCCATGGTCTTATTGGGATGCTCATAACCATCATCGGTTAGAATGGTCACTGGTTTAAAATTATCGAGAAATCTTCGGGTCAAACCTGAAATTTGAAAGCGATCGGCATGAAAGACGAACGCCTCTCCCCTATTCTGGTTCTGAACAGCTTTGAGCCTCATCGTTAGTTCATTCAGCGCCTCGTCCCAACTGATCTTTTGCCATTTGCCATCACCCCGCTTTCCTGTTCGCTTCATTGGATATAAAATCCGCTCGGGATCATAGACCAGGTTCATGCCTGCAATCCCACGGGCGCAAATGCGACCCCGATTATTGAGATGCTTCGGATTCCCCTGAACGGCTGCCAATCGCTCATAATTGAGAAATCCCAGCACTCCGCAGCGGGCAGGACACAGGTCACAAATCGTGGCCACACTCTTTCGAAAATCATTGGAAAAAATCGAGACATTTCTGCCTCGGATTCCAAAAATTGGCACCAAACCGCTAAACTGAATCGCCGTTGCCCCCAATGCACCAAGCTTCAAAAAGTCACGACGATTAATTTTATTCATATTCAAATTCCTTTGTATTGAGGCGTGACCGTCACCTCGCAGGTGACGGTCACGCCTTTTGCATTCATTGTATTATATAATAGGCAGTGCCTGACCACCGTAAACGACCACAAACCGCATGAACAAAATTCCAACCACTACAAATGCACAGGCGATGGCAATGGTCTTGATGTTTCGGAATTTCGGCGTCAGCACAATGATCATCGGGATAATTTTGCCAAATAAATTTTCGATCCCCAAAAATAGCGGGCTCATTTCGCCAAATAAAATCAGATGAGCGGTCTCCTTGGCCTCGGCATGGGAAATCGACAGCGTCGAAATATCACAAAAAACCAGAAACAGATCGAACACAATCATCCAGCCCAACATGCTAGCCAATGTATAAACGATTTCGGTATTAACCTTCTTTTCTTTCGAAAAGAATCGATCTTTGATCATCAAAATCAGGATCATCAATGCAAGGCCAGAGACCACAGCAGAGACGAGAAACAGGAACGGCATCAGCGCCGTATTCCAGAAGGCACGAGCTTTGCCGAACGCTAAAATAAATCCTGTGTAACCATGAACTGTGATTGCCAATGGGATACCGATTAAACCGAAAATTTTGGTATGCTTCATGTCGCCTTTGAACATGAAATAAGCGTAAATTACGCAGTTGATCGGATAAGCCACGAGCAGGAAGGCGCCGTAAGTCATCGGCGAGTGAAAATTCAAATAAGTGAAATGGTTCCAGATCGAGCGAACAGGCCAACCGACCTGAAGCAGCAGCATCACTGGGGCAATAAATAGCAGCACCGTGGCCATCACCACGCCGACTTTGCCAGCGGGCTTGAATTTGGTCATGCCGAAGCCGTACGCCAGGGTGGAGATGACGAATGACCCAGCGCTCATACCTGTGAAGTAAAAATACAGGGCGATCAACCAGCGAAAAGTAACCTGATGATCAACATCGTATAGCAGCTCGGTCATAAAACTTTTACCTCACGTTTGATTTCATAAGCGTCGACGTCAAGACCGATGTAGAACACATGCGGCTTGGTGCCCATCTCTTGCTTCAAAACCTGCACAGGCTGGGTGGCCATCAGCTTCGCAATCTCGCTTTCGGGATCGTTCAAATCGCCGAACACCCGTGCGCCTGCGGGGCAGGCCTCCACGCAGGCGGGCGGAATTCCCTTGAGCACCCGATGCATACACCAGTTGCACTTCTGCACAATTTTTTTAATCGGATGAACATATCGCACTTCGTACGGGCAGGCTGCCATGCAATAGCGACACGCTACACAGCGGTGTGGGTCGGTGCTGACAATGCCATTTTCCTCGATGCGATTAGCATTGACAGGACAGACGGTCACACAGATAGGCTCCTCGCAATTGTTGCACAGCAGCGGCAGAAAAGATCTCCTCACATGGGGATATTCGCCTTTCTGAATCTGTTTCACCCACGATTGCCATACGCCGAGGTGCACATCGTTTTCAGCTTTACAGGCTACCGAACACGTGTTGCAACCGATGCATTTGCGCAAATCAATCAGAAATCCGTAACGTACTTTTGCCAAAACAAGCCTCCAGACAAATGGTTGGCAACGCAACCATTGATTCAGAAGTATGTGTTAAACCTGATTAGATTACTGTCATTCCGAATGAAGCGAAGCGGAATGAGGAATCTCTATTTCAAGAAGATGCATAGCCGAAAAAGATTCCTCACTTCGTTCGGAAGGTGCATAACTTCGAAAGATTCCTCACTTCGTTCGGAATGACAAATATTACTCAATGATCTTTATTCTAATTTATTTCTCGAAAGAGACGGTCCTGTATTTTAAAAATCAAAACAGAATAACCAGAGACAATCCTCCTCCATCTCAAATTCAGAAAACAATCAATCGAGAAGTCTGATCCTCTCTCCACCAGCGTAACGTACAAATGTCGATTTTCGTACCAAGTACTCGGCGCCGTCTCCTTACCATGTATCTAGTCCAGATTCCAGCTTATTCGCCCAATTGGCGAACATCCATCTGTTCTGGTTATTCTGTTAATGTGGGACAAGATGGCATCTTGTCCTACAGCTTATTCGAACAAACCCGATATCTCTAAAACTTTCTCTGACCAACGCCTCGATTGTTCAGCAACCTGCTGCCGTTGCTCAGTATCGCTCCAGATATTCTCCCAATTTCGTTGCCACCGAGCTAATTCAACTTGCAACGCAATCAATTCAGCCGCCTTCTCAATCTCGGCTTCAGCAGCAGTCCACTCGATAAAAAACTTGCTTTCCTCGATTAATCCCAGAACTGCCTCCCGATTCGCCTCATTGGCAGCAAATGATTTGATGCGACTGAGATTGGCAGCCAGCCCGCCCAAACGAATCGGTAATTTATCCCGCAAATATCTTTCACGAATCACATTCAGATTTTTCATGGATCAATCCAGCAGTTGTCGAACAATTTGAGTCAGTCGATCCCGAATAATAGGATCTAAAATTTCCAGAGAGCGATTATTTTGCTGCGGGCGAATGTTAATCAAGGATTCATAAGTCACCTGCCTCGTCTCTGGGTTCCAATCGGCACCCCAAATATCCGCTTGGTAACTCCCATCATCCAATAGCGCTGATTCGCAATCCGCATGAAGCACTCCCCCACCCGCTAAAATACCCCGACGAATATCCACGGCCAGCTTAATATAGCTGCCTAAAGCCTCCAACATCTCATTTAGCTCTTGTGCAGAGGCGTGAGAACGGATTATGTGAATCATCAGTACTCTATAATTATTATGCCAAATGCTTTGCTCTATTCTTTCGAACATACGAAATCGCCGCCGCCGCAATGCTGGGTCCCGAATCTCCCACGGGACATTTGCCCGCACAGCGGGAGCAGGCCACACAATATTTCGCCAGCCGCTTCACCTTTTCATAGTCCCCTAATCGAGTCGCCAGAATCATGGTCATGGGATACGGCTCGCCGTCCACAATTTTCACAGGACAGACGCCGACACAGGTCTGACAGTTGTAGCAATTCAACGCCTGGCCTGTGCCGCTCACCAGGGTCGGCTGCAACGTATAGTCGAATACCAAAATGATACAAAATAAAATCGCCAGGGCATTCCACGTCGTCATGCCGAAACGAAATTGGGAAAATTTGTGAATAATCTGGGTGACTGTATTGAAATGCGGACGATCGGGAATTCCGTTTAAAACCGCATTGGTCACCGCTTCTCGAAATCCTTCGGTCGTTTCTATGGAGCCGTGGATCGTGGGTGGAACCAATGCGACGTCCAATCTATTCGTAGCAATGATCTGCTCGGGCAGTCCCTTCAGCGCATTGATCATCTCCTGATGCTGAAGAATTTTGATATCCGCTATCTTCGCATCCTCGATCTTGACCGCCACTTTGATCGGGCCTCTCAGTCCCTGGCCCACACCCTCGTAAACGCCATTATCCACCAATTCCAGTTTGAATGGATAATTATCTCTGATATACCTCGCCACCTTGCCGTATTGCACCAGGTAGTAGATGCCAGTGACTAGCAGCACCAAAATGGCGGGGATGATAATCATGAAATAGGATTTTTTATGAACGATATAAGTTTTGATGGCTGAAATGAAAATCAATAACCCTAACAATGCGAACAAGATCATTCGGCCCGAGACAAATGCCAGGGCTGTGATGATCATCAAAATGGCTAACCGCCAGGGTCGCTCGAATATTTTTTCAACTGCCAGTTTTAGCAACTTCTTCCTCTTATTTGGGTAATTCGATCAAAAGGAAATTGGGTAATCAGATTGGTTTTTAATTATTTCATCAATTCCAAAGTACTTTAAGTCCAAATTTCTGGTATTCACTCATTTCTTGGTCTTTTGAGATAAGAGCCATATTTTTTGAGATAGCCTGCCATATTATCAATCGATCAAATGGATCCTTATGTTTGGCCTTAGGCAGCTTATAAAAACTTGCAGCTTCTTTTTCAGTAACCTCTAAGGTTTCAATTCCAACCTCTTCAACTCTATCAGGGATTTCATCTGGGGTTATATTTTCAAGTTCGATCTTTCCTAAACTATATTTCAATGATATCTCAAAATAGCTTATTAGGCTAACAAAAATCCTATTCTCAGGATTACTTATCGTTTCCTTTGCTTTTTCAGATAATTTTTCATCTTCAAATAGGACCCAAAGCAAAGTGTGAGTATCAAGTAGATAATTCATGCCGTAAGTAATTCCTCATCAGTCATTTTGAAATCATCTTTGATCTTATAGCTTGCTCTGCCTTTTAAGATGCCTAAAGGTCTTCTTTCTTTTTTATATTTTCTGAAGGGAATGATCACTGCTTCAGTCTCTAGATCTTTGTCACTCTGGATGAAAATTTCTTCGCCTTTTTTAACCAATTCTAAAAGCTCAAATATATTTTTTTTCACTTCTTTTCTAGTTAATGCCTTCATTACAGATCACCGCCTTTCAAATTCACATTCCGCACCTTTGTTGATTTTGTTTTCTTCTTGAATAAAATTTTTGAATTTTGCAAGATGCTTCGCTTTTTGAATTGCCATCCCCAGCTTGTACAATTGTGCCAATTCTCTCAGCCGACGGTCGATAGCTTCGGGGGACATGTCAAATTTATTGCTTATTTTTTCACTCTGGTTCTTTATCATGATCAATAATTGAATCTATATTATCTCACCATAATATTTTTTCTTCAAGCGACCTTGATTCCCGTAGTAATGATTTCTTTAACAAAAGGATCATCCTCGGTAAAATCCTCGCTACGAAATGGATGCGGCTCAATCATTCGGTTAATATTTTTTGTCAAGCTCAAAATCCTTTCAATATCAACCAGAGTCGAGCCCTTGAAACTATCAGATACAATTGCCACATCAATATCGCTATATTCTTTATTGGTGCCCTTGACATAAGAACCAAACAAGTACACCGATTTAATACTAATTTCGTTTTTCAATTGGGCAATAAAATCTTGAATTGCATTTATAATTTTTTCATCAGCCATTGCTGAAATTCCTCTACCTTCCTAAAATTTTTTTGGGTAAAACTTTCATCGCACATCTGATAGATTCTGAATTTGTAATCGGGATAACGAATCCCCAGATTAAAGCTATTGACAAATTGTAGGAATTTTAGTTGTTCATCATTTAAATCAAGATTCGCCTGTTGAGCCAAATAAACCAGATTATGAGTCATTGGCGGATTATTTTCGATATTGTATCTAATCCAAAGCGCCTTTAATAATTTTTCCAGCGAAAGATGACACAAATACAAACAATAATCAAAATGCTTGGCATTAAAAAGTGATCGGGCAACATCCAAATCGTGCTTCGAGCTTTCAACTCAATAATTGATAAAATCCAGCTTATTCATTTTAACAATTTTGCTTTTTGCTAACTCAATTAGGGCATTTCCAAAAACTCCGCCACTTCATCGATAAACGCCTGATTGATCAGCCCTTTTTCAAACGCTTTTTTGACCATGCTTTTGGGAATCTTACCTTCCCGAAGGGCTTCCATCGTTTGCAATTGCATCGTGCCGAAAATCTGGGGCAGATTCAAATATTGCACGCAGAAGCTCTGGCAATTGCCGCAGCGGATGCACTTCAATCCGCCGTTGCGGAGAAAGCGATTGTAATCTGCCACTCTCGCTGAAACCACCAGCTCGGCTTGAAACGCAATGCCCACAGGACATTTATCCTGCGTGCCATAGCAGGCTCGACACTCGTAGCAATAGATCGTCTGCGGATTTTTATTGACCACTGCCTTGCCCACATCGATCGCCAGCATCGAGGCAATACCCAGCATGGCCGCCCGATTGAGATTTTTCGTCAATGCTCGATCGTTCACATTGGTGAAAAACTGAAACCGCCGAATGCCAGGCATCACGTACGGCTGGTCTTCTTCAAAGCGGGCACCAATGGGTTTGTCTTCTTGTTCGTCTTTTTTTGTGTCTTTATCTTCGGTCATTTTTTTCTTAGTTGAGTGGTTAAGTGAGTTGAGTAGTTGAGTCAGGATCGACCAAATTTGCTTTCACATTTTATCGAAAAAATTCAAACTAACGAGGCAACATCAACGCCATGAGCAGCCCAGCGATCAATCCACCGACTGCACCCTGAATTAATTCCTTCGTCGATTTCATGTCCATAGCGTAAGCGATAATCACCCCAGAGACCGCACCTGCGAAAAGAAATGAGACAAATGTTAACAATGATGCACCCTCACATTTTATTGGAGTATTGGAGTGATGGAGTATTGACTTTGGATTACCCAGAGAATCATTACTCCATTACTCCAGAACTCCATTTTCATTCAACTCGATGCTATTTGTAGTTCAAAATACCAAAAGACTAAGCTGCTCGCCTCACCGCCGCCAACGTCTTCGGCACCATCAATCCAATTAGCAGCGCTGCGATCACGCCGCCGATGAAGCCCTGGGCGATCTGCAAGATTTTTATTTCATAAACGGCCAGCGCCAACACTGCCCCAGCGATCCCACCGCTAATCAGAAAATAGATCAACTGCAGATTCCAATTTTTTGCGACGTCTTTGCCAATGGAACGGCTGACGATCCCCATCATCCCGCCCGAAATGCCGATGATGACGAGCGTGAATAGCGCCAATACCAACAGGTTCTGAGAGAATTCGGGATTCTCGGGTGAAAAGACCGTAAAGTTCATGAACTTCATGTAAATCGCTGCAATGGGCGCCATGATCGCCATGGAAGCGAAGGTATAGGCGCCTTTGATAAAGCCAGTTTCGGCTCGCATCTGGCCTTCGCCCATGGTGCCGCCGCCGCCCAATGGCGAGGGCCCGCAGGATGTCGTGGCATTGATCATATAGGCTGCCATGACGATCGCCAATTGCGGCCAGGTGATGAGATTGAACTTGGCTGGGCCAAACAAATAAAGCACAGGCACTAGCGCTGCCGTCAAAATTCGGGAGCAGGATAGCGGCAGAATCGTCTGCATCTGAACGAAGATGGCCAGCATTCCTGCCACACCGAGAATCTGGATCGCTGACAGGCTTTTCAAAATCACGCCCAGCGCATCGAATCCGCCTGTAGCCGCCAGCACGCCCGCTGCGAGAAATCCCGACGCCATCGCCGTGACGGGCAGCAAGATGATCCCACCCATCAAATCCTGAATAGAAGCTCGGCAAAACAGGATAATTAAAATTCCGCCCGCCACCAGCACGGTCTGGACGGGCATTTTGCCGAACGGCTGGAAAATGGCGATGAGCAACGAGGCGACAAAGATGATCAGCGATAGGTAGCCTCGAAACGGCGCTTTGATTTTGGTGATTTTCTTTTCTTCCTCAAAACCAATGGTGGTGGGTTTATCTCGGAGCGTGACATCGTTGGGATATAATTTCTGGGAAATAATTTTCAAAAACAGGGCGGTGATGGCGGTTCCGATCATCAGCGAAAATGCTTGTGGCGATCTCAAAATGCCGTCGCTGGCCGTCGGGAAAAAGGCGCCGAGGAACCCCTCCCCTATCTGTCCCACACCGCCAATCGGGGATGGCCCGCAGGAGCCCATGGCATTGCGGGTGAAAGCGCCGATTAGAACTACCAATTGGGTTTTGGTCAGCAAGCCCATGCCGCCTTCCCAGCCAAAGGAAAATAGCAACGGCAGCAGTGCAGCAGCGATAATTCTCCCGCAAGGCAGCGATGCGATGACAGGCAAATTGATGATAATGACCAGCGTTCCCGCCAGCCCTATGGGGCTTTTTTGCAATTTGGCGATGATGACTTTCAGCGCATCAAAGCCTTTGGTGGCTTCCAATGCACCTGCCAGAAACAACCCGCCCAGCAGCGCCGTGATCGGATGCAGGATGATCCCGCCGATCATTTCATTGGGCAGCAAAATAGCGCTGGTAAAACCATCGCTGGCAATTCGGAACAGAAATCCAATCAGCAAATTGACCAGACTGACCAGCACCAGCACCGTCTGCACAGGAAGATTGATCTTCCTGAACAGCGTGAGAACCATTGTCACAATAAAGATCGCAAGGGTGATGTAGCCGAGTAGTTCCAACTTTGCCTCTTTTGGACTTTTTGATAAGGAAATAGATTCTCCATCCCCCCTTACCCTCTACCCGCAACTTGTGGCGGGTACTTCCTTCGGTCGCTTCAAAGGGGGGAATGGCGAAGTCCCCCTTTGAAGGGGGATTTAGGGGGATGTCAATTTATCTTTTTCCCCAAATTTTACCTATGACAATTACTGTTCTTCTTCACTCTGAACGGCAAATTCACAATGAACCGCTCATCTTTTTTTGACAGCAATACTTCATCTCCCACCGCCAAATTACCCATACACATCGTACATTGCGGCGCCTCTGCTTCCACAATCTGCCCATTTTTCAATTGAACCTTCAGTCGGGATAGGATCAATTCTTCGATCCCCAGCTCTGAAGGACACAACTCCACGATGACGCCTTTGATGAAATATTTGGCCCGATAAATTTCAGCGAAAGCGAAAAACGCCAGCAGGCTGATAAAGGTGTAAAATGTTAACGAGTCAGTCATGGATCAAGCCGTCCATTCGAATTGAATTACCTGCTTCAGTTCTGCATCCACAACATAGCATTTATTGTCGCTGGTGATCGCAATCGAAGTAGGTCGCTTCAGCCCTTCCTTGATCATGCCGAGAAATTGGCCCTGAGGATCGAATTTTTGAATGCGGCCATTGATCGAGTCGCATACATAAACATTGCCAGTACGATCCAGCGCAATCCCTTCGGGCAAATTCAATTGGCCTGGGCCACTGCCGTTTTCGCCGAAGCGAAATAGGAATTGACCGTTAGGGTCAAGTACTTTAATTTCGCCATGCTTGCTATCTACCACATAAATCCTGCCATCGGCGGATACGGCCACTCCCGTCGGCAGACGGAAATGATAGGCCAGCGTCCCCTGGGGCAGATCTTTCGGGTCATCGCCCAGATCGCCAAAGCTGCCGATCAATTGATGGGAATTTTTATCGAACACGGAGAGCCGATGATTGCGGGTGTTGCAGGCATAGATTTTGTCGCCGACAAAAATACCCTTTGGCGTGTAGAATGCATCGGGATAGCCACCGACTTCACCAATTGAGCCGATGAATTTTCCCTCTGGCGAAAAGATAACAATGCGGCCGTTGTTGGAATCGACCACGTAGATATCGCCATTGGCATCCACGGCAATTCCCTGGGGATAATTCAGTCGATCTCCGCTGCTACCTGGCCTGCCGATAGTCTGGACCAATTTTCCTACCGCATCGAACACTTTGATGCAATAGCTGCCAGCATCCGTGACATAAATAAGGCCACTCGAATCAATTGCAAGGCCGTAGGGATCAATAAATCCATCTATTCGATGACTCGTCTGAAGAGAATTCGATGATTGGCCATGAAGCAACCGAGGAAAACTAAAATGAATAGCTGACGCAGCTCCTAAAGCAAGGCTATTTTTCAAAAATGAGCGTCGTGAGATACTTTTCGAAAGAATCGAATCGTTTCGCTTCATAAAATCATGTCATGCGAGTTTATTTTTTGGCAGGAAAATAAAAAAGACTATAAATTATCTTCATTCAGGAACGATCTATAGCCTTCAGAATTTTGAATTCGGAAAAATTTTCATCATATGATCTATGGCAAAACATGAGATTCGATGTCCACCTTCAAAAATTTAGGTTTTAATATATACCATGATTTCCAAAAAGTCAAGCGAAAAAATTATTTTCTTAAAATTATTTTTATGGGCCAAGCTTTTGGTGCGTTTGATGTTAAAGCGCAAAGTATTAGATTCGATTGAATCGCTAAATACTAATGAAAAACCAAAGAGTTCAGAGTTTCCACGCTCGGGATCTTTCGAGATAATCTACAGCAAAAAATGGCATTTCCTGTCAGATTATCTGATTTGGCAGAGCGGAGCAGCGACTTTCCTTGATCCATAGCAGCCTTCGCTCATTCTTTGTATCATTGGCATTATTCTTTATCGGAATAGCTAGCTCATTTATTCTGACGATGATTAGATGTAGCTTTCTAAATTTTTTTGAACGCAGCAGACGTTGCGTGCAAAGCGCCGGTTTTCACCCAAACGATGATATTCACTCTGGTTTTTAACCACTCAGCCAGGAGTGAATTAATTATCCTGTCACAATCATCCGCATTAAATTAAATTTCATAGGAAAATGAGTTATCATCAATCTTTCGAAAAAAGCGCGTTAAGCGCTTCAAATCTTTAAGAGCAACAGCAGCTTGGCGTATAGGCACCTATCTTCCCTGGCTTGGTTTCACTTCTCTTTCGTGTGCTTTATCAAAATCCCAAGTGTTTCTCTATTTACCTCATCAGCAATAATTACTTGCCCAAATCAACTGTTTCCTCCCAGCATCGCCACTTCGCCCGTCCCCATCGAGTGGGGCCGCCATCCAGTTGTAGATTAAACGATGTGTTCAGGCTTTCGTGGAGGATACGATCGTTATACAGCACTTTTGTCATATTAGCCGCTGCCCAATAGAGCTTTTTGCCTTCGATAGCAGCAAATAGAATTTCTCCATCCGTTAGTAATGGCCCATACGTCACTTTGCCCAGCTCAAAATCATAGCGGGGGCGAATGTTCTGCGGTTTATAGTCCAGCATCAGGTCGCCTTTGACGCCAAAATATTCGGTTCTCCCTTTATTCGTATATTTCAGGCCAATAGCCGAGGGAAATTTCTCGGTTTCGATCAATTCAAATTTCTTAACCAACTCGGCTGGCGAAACCGATTGATCATGTGGCACTAAGATCGTCACGAAAATTTCCATGTTGCCAGGATAATAGTGGTCAGAAAGCGTCTCGTACAGGCAAATCTCATCTTGCCAGTGCCGGCGTAACTCGAACGATCCAATCGAGCGGACGTATTCATTGACAGGAAAATAGATAAACAGATAGTTTCCCGATTTGTTTAGATATGAGCCGATTGAATCGTAGGCGGTATCAAACCATCGCTCCCCTCGATCCAAAATTTTTCTGGTGTGCCACAAATTGGAATAGGTCAAATAATCTTCCCGCAACGCTTTGATGGCATCGACCACAACAAAGAACTGATCAATTTTGTGATAAAGAATGATCCGATTCCAGTCATAGCCCATTTCCCGGTCGGTCAGTCGCGTGCGGGAATAATCGATCTTATCGAACGACAAAAAATTGATCAGCTTCGTTTCCACAGGTCGGTAAGCGCCAGAATTGCGGATGAATTCCCACAGCGACTGCTCTTTTCGCTCCCCTTCGATTTGAATCCAGCGTTTGTTCTTTCGGACGACAATTCGATTGTGATAATAGTCTGCCCTAAAACGACCGTATTCGCCACTGGGAAGAGCATCTCGATAGCCGCCATCGTGCAGCAAAATCGAGCCGTTGTACCAGAACGCGGCAATGGAGTTTTCATCGGAATTGCCGTGGTGCATTTTTTCTTCCTCGACTGGGATGGTCGTCCGCAAAAACTCTCGTGCAGCAAAAGCGCCATCGCCCTCATCCCGGTAGTTGAGGAGAAAAAACGTGCTGTTGCGATCAGTTCCATTTCGGAACAAAACCTTCTTGCCTACGATTTCTTCCATAACCAATCGGCTCTCTGACTTCGGTGGCTCAGGCTGGATCGATTCATCGGCCCACCTATAGGCATCGAGGAACGCCAGCGCGGTGTAGGCGCCCCGGGGGTCGAGCTTGTTGTCCTGAATGTATTGCCAATACTGTGCGACAGCCCATTTATAAATTGGTTCTTTGTAAACCGCCGCGCCTTTCTCAAAGATCGGGATCCAGCGATACCAATCCGAGGGCCAGCGGGCATCCCCAAAATCAGCGATCAATCCCCCTGGTGTGATCAGATGCGCGAAATAATCGAAATAATATCGAGGGATGGCAGAACGATAAAAATCGGGATCGTTGGTAATATCGGCCAAGCGCAACAATGAGAGCATCCACACTGAATGATAGCCTGCTGCATCTTCTTCCTCCCAGTTCTGATAGCTATCGCGGCTAAGGATCTTCGCCATGCGCTTCCATTTCGGCGCGTCGGGATAATCTGGCAAAGCGAGGGATGAATAATAAAACGTCTCTGCCCGCAGGATCGCCCGATTCATTGGTCCCCATTCCGGATAATGCATCAGAAAATTGGCGCAGTCAGCCACACCACGCTCGATTATCGCTCGATCTTTTTTGGAGATCGAATTGCTCTTCTTGATATAGAGATATGCTTTGGGATAAGAATACATGCTGAAGAAATCCGAGATCGGCGGCAGTCCTTTGGAATATTCAATCCGATCTTCGTAGAATTCTTTTGGGAATAATTTTTTTATTTCCTCATAGCTCACCAAAAGCTCGACAGCTTTGGTCACATACTGTTCATTTCCAGTTTCCTGGTACATGAATCCCAGCAACTCGGCGAAATTGGCTGGATAACTGGTTGGCGAATAGCCAAAAAGATTGCTTTTTTGAATATTTGCCTTCCAGTTGTTCATGATCTGGTCATATTCCTGATAATTGTACTCCACCGCATCTTGAAGAATTTTCCAGTAGTCGCTTTTCGTAGGTTGGGCAATGGCAGTTGAAGCAACAATCCCAACAAAGAGAACGGAAAGCAAATTGGAAAATTTTAGCATGATATAGACCTCCTGATTGTTCATCAAAAATCGCCAGCTTGGGTATTCTTTTAGCTTCTCCCTGAACGCGCTTCTTTCTTATAACGATAAAAAACGGTTTTCTTCAATAGAGTCCTTTCGTAAATCTCAACCCTCCTATCGCTTCACAGAAGATGAGACATGAAATAGACGGATAGGATATTATGCCATTAAATTCAGGCATCTTCCCATTTCAAAAAATTTGCCTAAACTTCAATAGTCTCCTGAGCCAAGCATCCAGCTACTCCCTCCTGACTCGTGCAATCGAGCGCATTGAGATAATTATTTCGGTAATGAGCTGAAATCTCAATTATATGACCCTCCTAAAACATAATCCAAAACAGATCGAATAAACAAAAAGCTGCCTTTTTGGCGCAGAATTATTAGCTGATTTTAATTCCAAACCTTATTCTTCTCTTCGACTCATAAAAATTTTCACATCGCCCTCTTCCAAATTTAGATGATGCTCTTGTCCGATCTTTCCAGTCTCGATATCCTCCATGGATTTTGGCAATCTAAACATCCGTTCGCCCTCTTCAGTAGCGACGATCATGGCAGCATCCTCAGTAGCACGCACAATATCATCCTTTGAGCTCCATAATCTCACTTTCGATTGTTGAGCCAGCCATCGCAAAATTTTTACTGGAAGCGGGGCTGTTCCAACATAAACGGAATTCCAACCATCCATTTTTTTCCAAGCAAGTGCGATTTCGTTACTATCAATCCAGATTCCAAGTGGCGTGCCATTATCATCAACAACAGCGAATCGCGGGAAACGTTCTTTCTTGGTCCCGAATGACAATTCGATATCTTCTGATTTAAAGCGAATCATCATCGGCCCAGGTGCTTCGATGCTTTTGAATTTGAACCCTGTCAGCCTTTCCATTTGATTCAAATCGAGCTTTTCTGGATTGACGAAACCAGGAGCATAAAACCAAATGATAGTAGCCCCGCTGCCTCTAAAAAGCGCCCTCAAATGATCCACTTCTTTTTCATTTAGAAAAAAGAGGTTAACCATGAAAAACAATCGATATTTTGTAGCATCTTCTGGTTTCAAATCAAATCGATAGAGAAAATCAACAGGCGCACCGATGCGATGCAGTGATCGAGCTTGAGAGTCAAAAAACCAGTAAGAGAAATAATCCATGCAGTCGCCGCCTTTTGGATATGGCTCCTCAGCCTTCCAATGCCTGGTAATGAATAGGCTTTTGGCATCATAAACCGCCGCAATCTCCGATACTGAGTTCGTATTGAGCGCTTTTCTTCGATCTCCCCATTGTGAAAACTGGTAGACCAATTGAAGGATTTCAGGATCATCGTACCAACTGCGCTGAATAGCCAATAACGTGCCGAAGTCAAATAACCAGCCTCCATGGCCACTCACTAGCATCTGCCCCAGGTCCCGTTTTAAAATTTTTTTCGAGCCATAGAGCGAATCGCTGCCCTTTCCTCCGACCACCGAAAGGATCGTTTCATAGTTTTCGAGTTTCTTCTTCGGATGAGTAACAAATTGGATGTAAGTGGCTGGATCGATCTCCGCGAAATACAGTTTGCCATGACGGCGCAGAGATTCTAACAATACCCGATAGCCTCCGTCGCCAGCGATTCCCCTTGCCCGGCCGAGCCAATTTCCTGCGTCATCGAATACATCATGAGGGGCAACTTTGGGATCATTGCTGTTGGTGGATTGATAGGTATAAGGGCTGGCAAGAAAATCGATATGCGAGCAATTTAAGATCATCTCAGGCGCAAGATGACCTCCTTCTTGGATCCAAACATTTTCCAACTGATAACCATAGAAAGCACCGCAGAGCACCCGACCAGCCGTCTCTTGTTTGACAATCTTTGCAAAATAGATCAGAGTCGCCGCACAGATCTCCTCGTGAAAGCGGCAATAAAAATCAATCACGAGTTTTTCTTTGGCTGGATCACGAAATAAGCCAAAGCTGCTCTTCACCCGGGCTGCTACATCAGGCACATGTTCCAGTTTTTCCAGCACGGCCTTGTTCAGATCGGGCATAAATTCCGCCAAAAAATAATGCCATTCACCATAAATACCACAGCCAATCTGATAGCCAATGATGCGACTCCGTAGCGGCGAATTCTCAATATGCTGCAGCAAGGCCCGAAACGTCGTTTCAACCTCTGACGTCCACACATCTGAAGCCAGCGATGGCTCACTCATCTGAATTCCCCAAAGCCAACCGCTTTCTGGATTCAATTCGGATTTATGATATCGCTGCTTTCCATCGACCCCTGGCAAAAGGGCCGGTACGATCAGTTCTTCCGGATGCAAATTTTTCCACCATTCGGGAACATCCAGCAAGACGCGGGGCAAGAACATCGCTTCCCGATGCTGCGCCAATAATCGGTCGAAAAATTCATCCAGTCTCTCCCAATCATATTCATCAGGGGCTAACCAAACCCAATTCAAGCCAATGATGGGATGGAGCAATTTTACACCAGCTTGCCGAAACAGCGGAGCCGTCTCGATCAACCGCCAGCTCCATGCTAGTAATGGATAGATTTCTTCATCATTAATGAACAGACGAGGTCCCCCCCGTTCGTTCCGAATTTCAACGACTGCAGGAGGTTCATTCGCTAACCTTGAGATCTCAGAGAATTTTTTTGTAGCTTCATAAGCAGAAGTTTTTCGATCAATAGAAGGTTTATGCATGAGATTTTTTAAGGATTAGTCCCATCTGGAAATTTAAAAAACGCTTTGGCCTAGGAGCACAACCAGTTTGATTCTACAAAAAAGCTTGTTCTTTGTTTTGCGCTGATCACCTAACAATTTTTTTTGCTCAGCAAAGTAGAGGTTCTCTCCTTTCGATCGAAATGACTTATTTGTCATCAGTAAACAATCAAAGATCTTTTATCTCCATCTTTTATTCACTTGCCTTGCGGAGCTTATCAATCACCCTCCGCTATCAATTTCGGTGGGCGCTGGTGCAATTGAATTTCCTCTCTGATGGAGTGATGAGCATAAAAAGATAGGATGAGCATGAAGGATGCATCTGAGAAGCAATGCGCTATCTCTCAATCATTAAGGGTTATCAGGATTAACAAGCTCTGCTCTTACAAACAAGGCCGAAAGACTTATTTTGCTCTTTTGTTCTGATGTTTGAGATGGCCAATCATGCAAGACGAATGATTTCGACACATAAAGTTTTCACATCTTCGCTCAACTGATTTTCCATGAAACCGAGGCCAAAAAACAAAGTTCATTTTGCCATCTCAAATCAGACATCATCCAGTCACTCGATCTGGCAACTAATATCTAAGATACCGGTCTTTCCATTCTAATTCCTGAACCTCATTGCGATGCGTGGAGTGCACCAATCGAAAATCCCGGATAGACATGATATCGACAAAGACGAAAATAACGCCTCCTTCAATGGAATAGTAATGCCAGATTTGATAGGCTTTGGTGTCGGAATCCGAGGGAAATCGCTCGACTTCATCGGGCTGACCATATACCAAAAGGACCCGGCCTTGATCGGTTTTCCAACCAGGTTTGTTGCCGACCGAAAAATTGGCATTGGCATATTCCAATAGTCTGAAATATTCCTCTTTGCGTTCGTTGATGGGCGTCGCAGGGATCGGATCACGGCTCTTCCAAAAATTTTTCAGAAACTCCCTTTTGCCTGCCAGATCCAGCTTTTTGAATATCGTCTGTTCTTCTTTCAACGAAATATATTTGATCTTTTCGAAATAATCGTTCAGTGCCGCCTCGTTCATCGTGCCGAATTCATCTTCGGTCGAGCTCAGCAGCTTGTCAGACTCGATATTGGTCGGCCGAGCGACGAAATCCTTGGCCCGAAATATCGTGAAATCTTTTTCTGCCTCAATGAATCGATCAGTAAATTCGTCAGTGACTCTGATTTTAAGACGATAGAAACCGCTGGGAATATCAGCCACATCAAATTTACCGTTAATGATGCAAGAGGTCCCAGGCTTAGGGCGCGATCGCCCAGTTATCTCTTTGATCACCTGATCATCTTGATCGATGATGAAATAGCTGGCATGGTAATGCGAATTGGCGGCCTTCCCGTCGAATTTGAGGTTATAAGCTTCTGCATAGAAACTCAATTGTTCCAGCCCAGTCCCGTACATTCTCGAGGCATTTGGGACGACTCGCAGATTATTCTTATCAAATTTGCTTTTTTCCTGTTGCCCCAGCGTGATGCTTGTAAGTGGCAGAATAGAACTGGCAAGTTGAATGTCACTGATTGCCAGAGATTCGGCGGGAAAAGACGTTATTTTTAAACCCTCCGATTTTATAACTGATTGTTTGGAGACCAAATCGGTAAAACGACAAAGCAATTCATAATCGCCAGGGCCGATCAAAATATTAGACTGCTCGACAAATTTTTGGGTAGGAGCTATGTCATCGAGTGAATTGACAACATCGCTAATGACGAGACTATCGAGGCGCATCCCTTTGTTGCCCTGCTTCAGGTAGGTTTGAATCAGTGCGCCAGCTTGAAATCCAGTAGTGGTCTTTTGGTAGTTAAGCCCAGCTCGATCGATCGTGTAATAGATTTCGACATAAACATCGCCGCCTTGTGCGCGATAGCGGGAATAATCAATCGTAAAATTGGCTTGTTTGTGCTGCGAAAAAGCCAGCAACGGCATCACCATAAATAAAATCAGGCACTGGAGCCTTGAGCGGATCGTACTCCATCGAGCCCTGTAACTGTTCAAGCAACTCTCGATCGTTATCCGAAAAAACCTTGGTGATGACATTTTGCTCGATTTTTCGTTTGACTTGCATATCGAAGCGAATTCGAGTATCCTATTCTCCGCTTTTGGTCTAAAATCGTTGATTGGTATCATGATTCTGGTGCTCATAACTTGACTCTCATTTATATTTTTTCAATTCTTCTAACATCAGACGAGCACGCTGATCGTAAGGTGACAGCTTCAACCCCCGCTCGAATGCCGCAATCGCCTCCTGAATTTGATTGTTCTTTTGATACATTCGGCCTAAATTGAAATACAAATTGGGCTGCGCTGGCTGATCTTTGATGGCGCGCTGAATCGCCCGAATTGCGTTAGGATAGTCTTCTAACATGTAATAGACTTGCGCTACGGTTGAATAGGCAAAGGGATTATCTGGATCCAATGCGATCAATCGCTCGAAAGCTCGCTTGGCAGCCTCCCAGCGCTGAAGCTGAATTTCTGTGTATCCCAAATTTAAATAAGCTGTCACATACTGGTCTGTTATGTCAATCGCACGATGGAAAGACTCTCGCGCTAGCTCCCATTCCCCGCGATTCGCATGCTCCAACCCAACTAACACATGGGCTTTGCTAAAATTTGGGGCAATAGCGATAGCTTGCTCGAAATACTTCCGATCGGTAGTCAGATCCTGATGGCTCACCAAATCTACATACTGCATCAGCGCGAAATCGTTCCGCGGCGCTGCATCCAGAATGGAACGGATTGAACGGATCGCTTCGGCCACCAATTCCTTTTGCTGCGGATCATTCCCATACATCCGATAAGTAAAAAGTGCAGCCATCATGTTTTTCATCTCGGTCTCATGCTTGAAAATCTGCTGCCGAACGGTTTCGGAATCGCCCAGGGCTTCGAAATGGATGCAATACGGCAATATCGACTCCCGATATTTCAGCAATTCCTGATACACTTCTGGGACCATCTCTTTGGTCGCGACCTTGCTAAATTCAACGATTGGGTGATCATCGCTGTGGCTGATCACTTCTCCAGCAAATTGATCCAGCATCTGACTACCACAGTAGAATGTCGACAAAAATGCCATCGGATCACTCAGATGAATGGCGGCCAGGCTCGCTGCAACTTTGGGCGACTCAATGCGCGCTTTAAGCATTTTCAGATCAATAGGGTAGTACCCTTTGATCCCAATGAGCAATAGATGCTCTGGATTATTGTACCATAGACTGGCATTGGGAAACACTTTAATGAAGCTTTTCACTAGTGCCTGAACTTCTTCCAGATTCATGCCGTAGATGGGCAGCCAGGCAACCAGCAGCCCGTTTTCGTTCAATCGAGCCCGACATAATCGATAGAATTCTTCGGTGTATAAGTTTGGGCTGAATTTGGGATCGACCGAATTGATCGAGATGACATTATATAATTTTCTGGCAGCGAGGATGTAATTTCTCCCATCATTTACGATATAGTTGAACCGCGGGTCATCGAATATTCCTGCGTTTTCGGTGCGAAAATAATCTGCTGTCTGTTTCTCATAATCCACTAGTTCCACACAATCCACCGTTTTGACCACATCGTAATCCAGAAACGAGCGACAGGTGTTACCGAACCCGAAGCCAACCACCAGCACATGTTTCGGATTGGGCGTCAACAGCATCGGCAAATGGGCCAGCATCTTGTGGATAATCATGTCGGAAAATGTGGTATGTGCCGTATTATGGCCATTGACGTTCAGATAGCGAACATTTCTCCCCCAGATGTTGATCTGATCCTTCTTCTCCAGGACGCAGACAGTAGCAGCCGCTGTTTCTTTATGATGGAGCAATCGCGTATCGAAGAATCCAGCAGTCTTGAGAAAAACCGGTCTTGTCGTGAAAGTTGTCGAAGCCAATACCAAAAAAATAACCAGCCCTGCACCAGCGAGGCTATAATACCTGATCGGACTGACAGAAAAATCCTTTTCGAAAAAAAGCACGATGAGGGCGATGATCAGATTGATACATGCCAACAACAGAATGCTCGGATTGAGTCCCAGGATTGGGATAATGATGAATCCAGCCATAAAAGACCCGAAAATGGCCCCGATAGTATTGGCCATATACGCGGTCCCGACTCCTTGTCCAACGGTTGCCACGCTCTCGACATAAATGCGGTTCACAATCGGGAAGGCAGCACCCATGCAGAGAGTTGGAACGATGAGAATTGCAAAAGCTGTAAAGAATAATTGCAATGAAATGCCTGTCCAACTGGTAGATGGCAGAAATTTCGTCAACCAGAGCTGGATTGAATGGAGATGAAGCAGCAACGGGATCGTAGCCAATGCGGCAATTGCAATAATCAACTCAAAAGAGCTGAACCAAACCATGAGCCGATTGAACCGATCCACGTACCGAGCGACTATCAGGCTGCCCAAAGCGATTCCGACCAAAAAGGTCGTCAAAATGATCGTAAACGAATAGGTTGTGGAGCTGACAAAAAAGATCAATGCTCGGGTCCAGACGACTTCGTAGGCCAAGGAGACAAAGCCAGACAATCCGAACAGCCAAAGCACGAGCGCTGCCAGAGGGGCTGGATAGCGACGGATTGCATCGGAGCTTAGCGCTGCTGATTTGGGGCGCAGTTTGGATTGCGGCAGTTTTCCAATGGCCTTTGATTTTTCTTTTCGATCCAAGAGTAGAGCTGTGATTCCGATCACGAGATTGATTGCAATGGCGATCCATAGCGTGAGGTTCACCCCAAACAAGTAGATAAAAAAGAAGCCGGTGCAAAAAGCACCGATAACAGCCCCAGCAGTGTTGAGGCCATAAAGCCGTCCCAGTCGCTGCCCAAAATGACTGGACTGGGTGATCGCAAACTTGCTGATGACTGGAAGCGTTCCACCCATCAGCGTGGTAGGAACGATTAGCACGAGTAGCGAAAGCAGCAATCGGACAATATTAAAAATGAACGGACGGTTGCCTATCAGGCCGAATAGCCATTTGTATAGCGCATCGGAAACGGGCAAGAAGAACACCAGGATCAATATCCCAGCTATGCCAATGCCCAGTTCTAAGTATCCGTAGAGCTTTAGTGGGGATTTGATCCGATCTGAATATTTGCCGAACAAATAACTTCCGATCGCCAGGCCTGCCATAAAAGCGGTGAGGATGCCGCTGGTCGCATAGGTAGTATTCCCAAAAACGAGCACCAGCTTTCTCATCCAAATCAATTGATAAATGAGCCCGGAAACCCCAGAACAAAAAAATAGAATGTAGACGAACTGATGAATCATGGTTATTTCTTGTCCTTTTGTTGATCAATCTCAGCCTGTTGCTGTTTCGAAAGTTGCTCGCCAATTTCTCGGGCCCTTCGAATTGCCTCTGCGCCGATCTCAAGCACAACGGTTTTGATCGCTGGATTCAGTTCAGCAAGCTGGGCTAAATAGCTCTGTTTTGAAAAATCGTACTCCACTTTATAGGCCACAAAATCAAAAATATCGAGTGCCTCACGGGTTTGTTCGAGCGATGGATATTGAATTTGTTTCACACCATAGAACACGCCATTTTCCACCAACGTCTTCGCCAAAAACAAAGCGAGATAATAATAGCCTGGTTCATTGGGATGAACGTGATCCAGCATCAATGAAGGCTCAGGATAATGCTTGCCCGAGAGCTGCCGAAAGAACTGATCAGTATCAGCCAGGATCGCGTGTTCGCTGTTCGCAACCTCGCGACAGATCTGTTGAATGCTCGGCCTGGCGCGAAACGGCAGCGCATCTAATTCCAACGCTCGGGTCAATGCTTGACTGGCGGTCTCATATTCCTCCAAGCGAGCAAAATTCATCCCAATATAATAATGCACATCAGCATAGGAGGAATCAATTTCGTATATTTTCTTCCACACTCCAAGCGCATCATCATAGCGTCGCTCTTCAAATAATCGGCTCGCCTGATTCCGCAGGGTGTCCCATTGGGCCTTTGCTGCGAAATCGTGCTGGTGTGAGAAATGGCTGACAAATGGCGGGAAGGTCAGATTCGAGATCGGCGTACAAACCACAACTTTGATCCCCCGCTCAGAAGCCTTTCGCACCAATTCGCTTAAATTATCTCGAAAATTTTTTCTCACGTCGTCATGAATCGGATCGTCTGGAGCAATTGTATTTTTCAGGCTCCATTTGGCGTAATTTTGATATTCGACAATCCCTCGACCTGTGATCTTTTTGATGATCCAACGCAAACCCTGGTAGAGATAAGTCTGCCGAAGATTGAGAAAAGTATGATGGATCCATTTTTTATGAAAGAATTGACTCGCGCGCGTAGATAGTGAAAACTCATTGGGTCCAAAATATTCATTGTGCCCAGTGTAGATGATTAGCAAATCAGGTTCGTATTTCTTCACATCATCGAACAGTTTCAGCAAAGACAGACTATTGAACGCATTGCTGCCCAAGTTGAGCATTTCAATTTCTGGGAGATTGCGATTATATTGCAAAATGGCGCGCAGGTAATTCGGAAAAGAGGCGTGGCAGTTGTATTCGGGGAGCGTATTGTATGGATAACCAGCCGTGGTCGATCCGCCAAGGCAAAAAATACGGAAGCGGTTTCGCTTTTCCAAGTGGATGGCCCGATTCGACGCCGAGGTATTAAAAAACCGATCCTGTTCAGCAATAAAATAATCGTTGAAATAATCCTGATTCAGGTAAAGGGTCTTCTTTTTCTTATCGACTTTGAGCGGATCAAAACGGTGGGTAATAGAATTAGCCAAATATTCGAGGCTTAGCCAGACTAAAAATGGCGTGATGATGGCAATAATATAAAAAATGCCGCGCTTAAAAATCACAGTGAATTTCACGTTCCACATCCCAACTATTATCACGACACAGGTTTAAAGACGACTAATTGCTCAAAAGGCTGAGACATCATAATGAAAAATTGGCCGTTGTAATGCACAAATTTATGATACCAAGGTGAATAGACCTCTGGTACAATCGTCATGGTCAATGGAACAGCAAAGCGATAGGCAGCTATTTTATTGAACTCAAAATCGTATTGCTCGACCAAATCAAAATATACCACTTGCTCGGTGCTCAATTTTTTATTTACTCGAACAATAAAAATTCCAGTTTCATCTACATACAGATCTTCAACCAAAGGGCCTGGCTTCTTATCCTTCAAGCGATATGGTTTAAGATCCGATGGGATTTTTCTGGCTAATAATAAATTCCCTTGAAAATCATAAATGAAACCACTATCGACCGTGGTCGGCACATAGACGATCCGATGATCGGGGGTAACCCGAGAGAACGCAAAATCCAAATATTCTTTGCCTTGTTCCGTAGCTCGCGGCGTGCGAAATGTGGCTATTTGCTTCCCAATCGAATCATACGTTTCCAGGCAGTAGCCAATCAGTCGGCTGTCGTACATTCGATTGATCACGAAGCTGCCATCAGAAGCGACAGAAATATCACCTCGTCCGCGGAGGAAATGGCGAGTGACAGGCGTGCCCTTCGGCCGGAAGAATTCGAGTAACCCTAAGGTATGGACTGCCAGCAAGGTATCGACTGGGTTTGCCGAGCATAAAGTTTCATAATTTCCGCTGCCATAGCCGGCAATATTATTCACAAAATTTCCCTGTGGATCAAATCTCACAACCCCGGGGCCAATAACATCCACCACAATGATATCACCCTGAGCAGTCACATCGAGATCGGTGACCTTGCCAAAATAACTATCCATTTGTTCAGCAGGAATATTTAGACGAAAATCGGTGAGCACCATTCGATAAGTGGGAATTTTTTCGCCGCAGCAGAAAAGGCTCAGAAGCCACAGTGCGGCAAAAAATCCAGCAACTCTCAGAAGATATTTTTCATTCAAAATTCGCAATCCAGTCATAAAAAAAATCGCATGTCCAGGTTCAAATATAGCAACAAGCTAATACTTTGTCACTGAGGTCATGATGCATAAAACAATTATCGATCGGTCGGCATCATAACAGTTTGCTATCACCAAAAGCAAGATATCAAATTTGCCCAATTGCAGATGAAAAGATGGGGGACTCGGATGAAACACTTCCGAGTCCCCCGATCAGAACCATTCAGTCAATCGAATATACTGGACCAGGTTAGAATTTGAATGTCAATGAAAAACGATTGACATCATCGAGGACGTCGAATTTGGTCCATGTGTAATCGATGGTCAGACGGTAATTGCTATAAGGAACATCGAGGCCAGCGCCCAACGAAATGCCTTCATCCGTGCGGTTATAGGTTTGCTTGCTCAGCCAAGAGTCCCGATAAACCTTTTCGTTCGGATAATAGACACTGCGGGACAGGAACTGATCCTGTGTGCCCATGAAATTGAATTTGTACCCGGTTCGCACGAAGAAGGTTTTGAACAGATGCGCCTCTAAACCGCCGAGAACCATTTGGTCAGCATCGAGCGGTTTGGCCGCATCCACATAGCCCTTCAGGCCAAACAGGTCGGAATTGATCATGCTATAGGAAGCGCCGAAGCTAAATACCAATGGCAAATAGATCGGCACATAATAGTACGACATGTCCTGGCCCAGATTCTGAATTCTGGCACCAATAGTCAGATCGCGGAATCCGATTTGATAGATCGCGCCGAAGTCCATCATGAACGAGTGAATTCCGACCCCGTCGATGGTTTCGCTATAGTACTTGGCAGTCAAACCCAAGGACAATTTGTCGGTGAATTGCCGCGCGTAGCTCAGCGCGATGAAATTGGAATTATAATCGAACGTTTCGCTGGTGACGTATTCCACACCCTTCAGCCCAGGCTGGATGTCGCGGTTGGCAATGATGTCACCCACCCCAGCGATCATGCCACCGATCGCGATCGTTCCCAGATTGCCGAACGAGTGAGCCACTGCGAAAGCATTGTGGTTAAGATCGGCAATCCAGTTGTTATAAGAGAAAGTGAGTTGGGTTTCGCCAGATTTTAGCACCACGCCGGCGGGGTTCCAGAACAACTGGTTCACATCGCCCTGGGTGGTGGTCATGGCGCCAGCTAAGGCCGCCGCTTTTGCGCCAACGGCAACTTTTAGTATCGCGGCACCGGATGTCCCAGTCTTTTTCATTTCCTGTCCAAACCCGCTGCCTACGAAAATGAATAATGTCAGAATAAGCAGCGTGGAGATTATTTTATGTCTCATAGAGCACATTCTCCTATTTCATTGGTTTCAAAATTTATCATTTACCATTAGCGCATTATTGCTAAATAGCCAGTCTGCTTGCCTCCGGGATATTCGGCCACCCAGATATACAATCCGCTCTGGACTTCGGGACCATCTTTGGTGAACATATCCCAGAAAACTGTTCCGTTTTGTGGATCAAGGCCATAGTATTCAATGACGTCCATGATTTGGCCAGAGAGATCAAAAATTGTGATCTTGGTGTTTAGCGGCAAGTTGTAGAACACCACTTTATGCTCCAGGCCGACATCATGCGGGGCCTGAACTTTATAGGGATTGGGTTTTACCGCGATCTGCTTTTTGCCACTGGTTAGCTCTTTGACATCGGCTCGCGGCAAATTCAGCACGAATGGGGCACCCATATTTTTGCGACCAACCGCATCGGTCGGATAATCGGTAGCTGAGGTCGCAAACGGATAGGTCCCCATCCATTCGCCCCAACGTCCATTGAAATTGTCCTTGCCACTCTCCAGACTGGTGAAGGGACGTCCAGCGATCGTACCAGTTTCGTTGTCGAAAGCAGCGACATAGTACCAATAGGTATAGCCGAACCGCGCCTCTTTCGATTCGTCGATCCAGGCGTATTGATAAGTAGCCTTATCGGCTCCAGTATTGGCGTACTTGCTCAATTCGGCCTTCGGGATGTAGGCCATTAGTTTCCACGGTCCATGGAATCCGGGATCCCAATCGAGATCGAAGCCGGGCGGTACGCTGTTGTTCGGGTTAATGGGTTCGCAGAATTTGGCTTCTAATTCATCGTCGCTCAGACCGATGTCGTTGGGTCCTTGATGATGATAGCGATCGAGGAATCGAGTGCCAAATTTGGCGGAATTGTATTTCGGGTAAGCAGTGACCCGATAGATCTTATAACCAGCGAAATCTGGAGCGGATTCTGCCCGATTGTCCCAAACAATCAATGGTTTCACAGTAAGACCCGAGGGTTCCTGGTATTCCACGGCGCTCACTTTCATATCAGGCATTGGCGGCGGCAATGGGACTTTCCAGTTGTTTTGGTACGCCCAGCGTGCGGCTTTCAGAGCATTGCGCACGCCTTTCAAACGATAACCAGCGTATTCGACCGCCACAACTGTAATAGTCTCGCCGACCTCAAGCGAGAAGGGCCCAACTCCCACCGAAGCCCCAGAATCGAAGTTATAGATGGTCTTAGGCGTTCCGCCCTTGGTCCATAAATCTTCAGCCGGGATCTTCGGCTCGGGCGTTCCAGGGAAGTTCTTCTCCCAGTTCTCGAACCAGAAATTGGTATATTTCATATCGCCCATCGGTTGTCCACCCTTGATCGGTAGATTTTTGAATGATACTGGATCGCCGACGGTGTAAAGCGATGGGTTTGAGGTATCGAAATAGTTCGGATCTGGCTTCAGCACTTTGCCTTTCAGTTTTGCTGGATCTTCACTCTTGCCACCCTCTTCGTAGAACACACCGGTTGCCATGACGAAGTGTCCATATGGCTCGCCGATCTTGGTCCTATTCCGGGTGACATACCAACCTCGTTGGGCACCTTCGCCAATGGGATGGCTGCCGTAAATGGTCAGCTTATCAGGAGCAGAAGGACCTGCATCCATTCCACCTTGCTTTACGGCGATAAAGTGCTGACCGTTCCAGATGTCAGAGAAAATGCCCAGGGCGCTGCGATAGGCGACCTTTCGTTTGCCATCAGCCGCCCAGCGATTGGCGTCAAGATCACTCTCAGCGATACCGGTCGCCCAGCACATCGGAACATCCCAAGGGTTACCATCGGGATCTGGGCTGGCATCATATCCGGAGAGCCGCGATGCAGGCCAGGAACCCCAACTCCAGCGGCCACCACTAATCGAAATCCGCATGCTACCGAAGGTCTCTTCGCTGAAATGCATGGCCAGTGCTTCGATCTTGTGATTCTGTCGATCGATCACACCATCGCAGTTGTTGTCCTGAACGCCGGTATTGGTGAGCTCGAACTCCATCGCAATAAAGTCGTTCATATTCGCTTCGTTGAAACTGAAAGCGCGAATCCGACCCTTCACGTCCACACCGATATTGGTGGGCATGAAGAACTCATATAATTGCTGGGTCCGACTGGCATCGGTCCACAGCGCTGCACCTTTGGCATTGCCAGTCGAAGTCGGTTTCTTATCGGTATTGCCCATCGAAGCCATCCAGAAAGCGTTGCAGTAATTCCGATAATTGGCGGTATCACTGGCAACGGACTTTCGGTATTCACCGATCGGTTCGGTGGGATGATATTCGGTCATGATCAGGTTGGTGTTCCAGGTTAAAGTGAAGATATCACCAGATGGGTAATGGAAAGTAGGGGTATTCCATTGCCGCTCGAAATTGCCCATTCGGACAATCAAAAAGTTTTTCAATACGTCAGTCTTAGATTCGCTGTAATATTTATTGATGCCGCTGGGCATAAAACTCTCCCACAGGTCGCCGCAACAGATCACGCCGATGCCGGGGTAATCTATTGCCAGCGCAGAGGCACTCAAACCCATGAGAAAGATGATCATGAGGATCGATAATTTCTTTTTCAGCATTACGTTTCTCCTAAATTTAACCAGATTGAGAAAGCTTATTCACTAGTGATTGAAAGATCAGAATGACACTTCAAATCCGACGTACATCTCGCGAGCGATACCAGCTAATGGGCTGCCGTATTGATCCACTGGACGATTCAAGATGCCCCATGGATTCTTGTTGAGCTCATAGAGATTGCTATCGCCGTAATTATCGAAGGTCAGGATGTTCTCACGGTTGAATACGTTCAACATTTCGAAGAACAAACCACCGCGAATGCCAGCCACCTTCACATATTTCGTCAGCCGCATATCCACTTGGAAGAAATACTCGCCCATCAGCATCTCTTCGTAACGGAGATTGGTGACGTTCAGCTTCTTCTGGTAGCGCCATGGGCTCTTATAGGTGGCAATGGTCGACAGCTTCACATCAAATGGGAAATCCCACAATAATGACAATTTTCCCTTCCAATCATTGTAGCCGCGAGAATAGGTCGGCCAAATATAAACCACGTCCCAGTCATAATCCTTGGTGGCATTGTTATAGCTCAAGCTGGTGGTAAAGGCCGCATCCTGGTTGATCCCCGCTCCACTGATCGAAGATTTGTCGTAGGCATAGGAAATGCTCAAGTTTCCAGACAACCCGAAGACACCGAAATACCGTTGCGGCGTGGGACGCTTCCAGAAATTGAGTTCTAGACCTCGGCTATCTCGGTAGCCCCAATTGGTGTAATAAGTGTATAGCGAGAAATCTGTCTTTGTCAGGGATTTGTCCTGGTTAATGCTATATCCAATGGCGGTTCCATTGCGAACGTCTCGGTAGTAGGCTGTCAGATCGACACCAAAATCGTTCGTGATCGCCATATTGACGCCGATCTCATAAGCAGTCGCTTTCTCGGGATCAGGATCGGAGTTCCAAACGGCGGGCAATGAGACATTCGCGAACGAGCCGTAGTTCTGCAACCAATAGCCCAAATTAGGCTGGGTGGTATAAATGCCCCAGCTATAATGCATAGCTGCATTTTCAGTAATCGGATGGGAAATACCAATGCGCGGACTGACATAATAATGGGTCTTAGACTTTTTGGTAGCATTCCAAACATTGACAGCCTGACCATTGGCAAAAGTATCCCATTTCACAGGAGCAAAGAAGTTATCCCAGAATTTGGTATCCAAATTGTAGGCATCAAATCTTGCGCCCAGATTGACGATAATCCCTTCAAATTCGATTTTATCTTGCACAAAGCTTCCGAACGACCAGGGATTGATATCGTAAATCACGGTCTCAAATTTGAATGACGGATCTGGGAAGCCAACGCTGGATTTGTGGGAGAAGCGATCGATATTGTGGAGCTTATATTCCAAACCAGCTTTCAACTGATGATGGAAACTCACTTGATTGGTGTAATTGGAAGCCAGCGTGAGTGTGCTGGTCTTGAGATTCTCATAATGATAGCCAGCTAAGCCGAAACGAATCTGGTTCTGGAATCCAGTTACTTGATAATTCGGATCATTGCCCGGAGCCGTATTGAAGATACGGGTATTGGGGTCGTTTAGATATTTGTCGGCTTTCTCTTTGGTGTCCAGAATTAGCCAGTCGCCGTATTTATCATATTGCAGTTTGTCATCGACTGGTTTGTAGCCCCAGGTCCGTTCGTTGCCCACGTAGCTGATGGTGGTCTCCAAGAAACTTGCTGGGTTGAACACATGCGTGTGCTTCAAATAAGAGGCCAATCCCATGCGATCCCAAACTGGTTGTCCTTCCAACCAGAATTGATAGACGTATGAGTACGATCGGTTGGTCCAGCCGAGCAATTGACCCCAATCATCCACTTTGCCAAACAGGGTCAGCCGATCCGAACCTGTAACATCGTAATTCAACTTCAACGAAAGCCCGAGCTGTCGCTGGAATTCACCCGGGAACCGGCCATGGTCATTTAGGAAATTCCCAGCGAAGAAGAAATTTCCTTTTGATGTCATAGGCCCACCAAAGCTGAATTCAGAGGTGATGCGAGGCTTTTCGCCATATTCGTATTTGCCAGGCTCCCAAGTCATCAATGCAGCGAGGGCAGTGTTGCCGCCGTTGATTAACGCTTGTTTATGGGCCATATAAAGATCTGCTGCAGTTTTGCCTTCGGCCACCACAGCGTTGTAGCAATCTGGGCCTGCATGATCCAAACCACCTAAGCTGGAACGCACAAACAGTTTGCCAGAATAGGTCTTTCCACCGCTTTTGGAGGCAATATTGATCACACCAGCCGAGGCGCTATATTCGGCATTGAATGTCCCAGCAATGACATTGGCTTCAGCCACCGTGCTCTGGTCAATTCCGACAGCGGTTTGCACCATTTCAGCGGAACGACCTCTCACATCGAGATTCGATTCAGAATTGAATTCACCAGTGGTCGTGGATCCCAACGGATTGGGATTGCGCTTCACATTGGTGTAGCCATCTGTTCCACCGCCAGCGGCAAACATGATGTCCGTAATATTGACCCCATCGATCATATAGGCCACGCCGACTTTATTGGCGCCACGCATAGACTGGGTGGTGACTGAGGTCTGCAAGATTTCGTTCAACGTATTAACGGGGAGCACGTTATTGACAACTTCCTCAGCGAAAATGACTTTGGTCGCCGTCATGGTCTTGTCCACTGGAGGACGCTCGGCCACGATTGAAATAGTTTCACCCTCGATCACGGTCTCCTTCATTTTAAAATCGACTTTAGTGGTAGCGTCCAACTGAACCCGAACATCCTTCACCTCTTCAGTGGCAAAGCCCATAAAGGTGACTCTCAGGGTATAATTTCCTGGGGGGACATTCAAGATGAAGTACTGGCCTTGCGCATTGGCGGCAGCTCCCATGGTCGTCCCAACCACCTGAATTTGAGCGCCTGGCAATGGCTCACCAGTCTCCTGATTTGTCACCGTCCCTGCAATTTTTCCCAAAGCAGCATAGGACGGCATCGAGAAAACCAAAATGACGCCTATAGCACAAACTATAGACAAAACTTTGAGATTCTTCATCGACATAACATTCCTCCACATTATTTGGATTGATTGATTCATTACCAAAACCATTTGCAGCTTATCGATCGCTTCTTTTTTCGCTCGCCTCCTTCAATGTTCTAAGTTAAAAATCAACGCCCAATTTTAACTTCAGCCTTAATGAATCTCCTTATCATTCTGATATCAATCATCACCTCCTTCAAAAACTCGTTATCGAAGCTACCCTTGAAAAAAAAACGGCGAAAAAGCAACCCTTTTAGCCTTCGAACAAAAGGGACTTTTTCGCCGTTTGAATTTTGAACAGAAGATCAGCTTGGTCTATCAAAGTTGCTGAGTTTATCATTCCTCTACTATCGTTGGGTTGGAAAATTCATCTGAACAACTTGATCAAACCATCTGGTGCAGATTTATCATTTGATTTAGAACAAAAGGCTCACCCTATCGGGATAGTATCAAAAGCCTGCCTTATTCACATCATAAAATGACGCCAAATATACAAAATAAAATGTGTTTTGTCAAGCGTTTTTTTTTATTTTTTGTAACGGTCTCGAAAGCAACACCAACATCTTAATATCACAGATCGATATTCATCTTCGATATGTATCGGCTTTATCTGCTCTATGAAAAATTTTTTAAATTGCGATTCTAATTTTTATTTTTTCGGCATCGGGAGGAAGATGTGATAAAGCTCATAGGTGCTCTTTTGAAACGTCTTAGGATTCCCCTTCAGCAGCAGATCGTAGTCGGAAATCGCTCGTACCAAACCCAATTCTGGCTCAAAATAATCGCTCGCTGTCCCAATTTTGTGGAACAGCGTATCATTGCTGGTCTCATCATACAATAGAAAGCTGATGGGTTGCCAAGTGACCTGTCGAACCTTCAATTTTTTGGTTCTGTCTTCTGGAACTATCACCTCGGTCCATCCTTTATATTGAGCTGAACCCGAAAATTCATAGCGCAGCTCGTGATCGCGACCATCTGGACCTGGAGCAGTAAATGTTGTGTCCTTCCTGAGCTCCCATGAGGTATTCACTCCATCAGTGACTTTAATAACAGGTTTCCAAAATGCCAGGATGACCGAGTCTCGATAGGCGAACCCACAACTGACCGCCAGCGCCGCCAAATCTGTGGGAATTTTGTTCCAAATTGTACAGGAGTCATCAGTGTAAAAGCTGCACAAGGCACCTTTCTCAATATAGTAATGAATGACCTTGCCTGCAACAGTATCACTGTAGATGTAGCGACGCTCCGAATAATCAAATGGGTAAAGAATTTGGTTGTTTCGATCGGTGACGTAACTGATGAAATTGAGTTTTGCTCCTTCTCTAACAGGATAGAACACAGCGCACGGCTCTTTTTTTTTGCCGCAATTAAAGCTGATGATCAAGATTATTGCGATTAGAAACCATAATTGTTTTTTCATTTCAGCTCTTTTTATCTTTAAAACGCCTTTTGTTTGTCAGCCAGGATTAGTAATTTATGATAAAGCGAACCAGTCTCCGCATCATTCTCGATGGTTAGGCGCTATAACTTAAGAGCGCTAACTTATTCATAGCGATATAGTGGATTCGGTGAAATAAACCGCTGCCAATTCGGATCGGACAATTCACCCCGTTTGGTCGAATGCACCAGCTCATATTGATTGAATCCAGTTCGATCGATGAAAACGAAAATGACCCCTCCCTCCAAATTTTCGTAGCGCCAGATCTCGTACGGCTTGGTGCCAGCTTCGCTCGGGTGACGCTCAATATCGGTCGGCGTGCCATATTTCAAAAATACGATTCCTTGGTCGGTTTTCCAGCCCCGCTTGAATGATGTCTTGTACTTTTGATCAGCTTCATGAATTCTGGCAAGAAATCTATTTCGAAATTCCGTCGTGGATAGTCCCAACTGGGCCGCATTCATCGACCAGAGGTTGTAAATTTGCGTCCGCTTCTGCTCGATATTAGAACTGCTCTCATAAATTTTTCTCAGTTCTTTGTTCGTCAGCGCGAACATTTGATCGTACTCCTGATCCAATTGTGCCTCGCTAAAACCATCCAAAAACGTAGGTTGCTCCACCCGGCTAATTGCTTGTAAGGATGATATAACTTGCGGAGGTTTCTGCACGGCAAATTTCTTGCTTGTGATCAGCTTATAAGGCTTATTAGACCGCAGTTGGAGAAAGCAAGAGAGTGTATAGTTGCCGTCGGCTAATTCCCAAACGCCAATTTGTCCAATCTCGCGTGTCGATTTATGGGTGATCGGGCGCCAGTCCAAAACATCGGCATTATGACCTACCACTCTTCCAGTTGAGTCCGCGACTTGCCATAACACGGCATATTGGCTATCAGCAAATTCTGCTGCCATATTATAGAGCTCAAAATAATAATATAAATCGTGGACATCCACGCCGAAGGTCAGATCCGGCTTAGGGATGATATCATACGCTCTCTTGCGGAACCTGGGATCGCTGGTTTGATCGAATGGTTTGATGCTAGAGGCTATGAGCAAATCGCTAATTGTTGGCTGACTGGCCGAGAAATTCCTTGCAATAAAACTGGCTCTGGCACTATCGATGGCGCCGCCGTAATAGTCCTTGGCCCAGATATAAACCTCGTAGCGACGTCCTGGCTGAATCGGATAGCGGATCAGATCGACTAAATGCTGTTTATTTTGCCTGAGACCGATGGTATCGGCCAATTGGCTCGGGCTTTTCCATTGCTTTGTGGCCCATAGAGTATCGTCTTGGAAAATATTCAGACTGAAATAGACAACTCCCTGAAAATTTTTTTGTTCATCCTGCTGATACCCGATGCCGTTCACCGGGCAGGCGTAATAAAGCTCCAGGTAGCTTTGGCCGTCTGCGCCAAGAAACTGGGCATGATCAAGCCACACCCGAAACCGACCTCCAGCAATGGCTGCATTGATGCAAAGCATTGTCAGCATGGCGATAAACCATACTCGATACATTTTTTGCTGCTTTTTCACTTCCTCTATTCCTTGCTTCCTCATCTGTTCGATAAATAGTGCAATTTTTGATCATTGCCTTCAGTATAATTCATGGCTATTGGGATCAACAACGCGACATCAAGCTTATGTTGCACATTTGTTAAACGACAATCTCATATCAAGATTTCCTATCTATGAATAACTGGATTCACCAGTTCTATATGAGAAAGGGTTGAGGATACCTAATTCCTCAACCCTTTCTTCAGAATTGCTCGTGCTAATTCCTCACTTTAGAAGCCAAGCTCCACGGAGAACACATTATTGGCATTGAAATAGTTCACCGCGCGATAGGCATAGTCGATGCCTAAGGTAAGCCCGCTGAAGCTATACTTGAGCCCAGCTCCCAGGGTGAGGCCAAAGATGTTGGCGCTTTCGCCAGTGATGTCCTGGGTGTTGTTCATGGACAAGCTATAGCCGCCTCGGAGGAATACCATGTTATTGAAATTGTATTCCAGACCGAATCGCGTGAAATCATCGTCGAAATTGTTGTTGACGAAATGGGATTGCACGCTAATTTTGTTGGCTTCGCCGAGTCCCAGAGAATAGCCGAGGCCGATCTCCATGGTGGAGGGCAGTTCGTCCGAACCGGCCACCACTTTATAGAACGAAGCGGGACGGCTGACATCCTGGGGGCTAGCCTGACGCAGAAGGCCATTGCCATCAAAGGTCATGGCCGGCCCGAGGTTTTTGATCACCACGCCGATATTCAAGCCATTGATATCTCCCAGATTTTGGTATTGTACACCGATATCAAAGGCAAAACCGGTGGCACTGACGCGATCCATCGATTCCGAGATGATCTTGGCGGTGGCACCCACGGCCACGCGATCGGTCAATGCACGGGAATACGATAGCCCGACCGTCATGAATTGGGGTGAGAACAGCGCGCCAGTCCCATCGGGGGCATCTTCGGTGGTGATGGCGATATCGCCAAAGCTCAAGGTTTTAAAGCTTAAGCCAAGCGAGCCAACGCCTCCGAATTTCACCGCGGCTGCGGCATAGCTCACGCCAATATCAGCAATATAGGTCATGTGAGAAAACAAACCTGCACCGGTATAGGGCATTTTGTCCAGACCGGCTGGGTTCCAATATAAGGCATCTAAGCCGATTACGTTTGCTGCTGAGGCACCGCCCATGGCGATATACCTGGCGCCCACTGGGATCAGCAGTTCCGAGGCCGCGTTGGTACCAGCTCGGTTGGAGCCGGCCGCGAAAACCTGTGCGCTCAGCACCAGCGTAAGAATAACCATGTATGTGATGAGGTTAAAACTGCGCTTCATAATTATTCTCCTTATGAATGATTCCTGATTTTGATCACTCTTACAATCATTGGATCGAGCGCAGCGATTATCGATAAATCACTGCGCGAACGGATCTTTTAATAGATCGGTAAGAACTGCTGCTCGCGCACTAGCGCCAACTTCAAGGTCTTCGACTTGCCCAATTCTGGCAAATCGATATAGATGATGTAGACGCCACTTGCCACTGGTAGGCCATCCTGGTTCTGCAGATTCCAGGTGGCGAACTGGCTCGGACTATCTTTCTCAATCGTCTGGACCAAGGTCCCTGCCAAAGTGAAGATGCGGATCACCGCCTTCTGCGGCAGATGGCTAAAGGTCACAAAACGATTGAACCGATCGCGCTCCACGATATTGAATCCGTAATACGGGTTCGGGAACACATTGATTTTCTCGATATCCGCTTTGGCGTCTTCAATGCTATAAGTTGGCGCTAAGGTTTTGAATGTGAATTCATCAGCCGAACTGTTCACGTGGTTAGCATTGACCACGATATAGTCACCAGCTTGCGGCACTCGAGCACCACGGCGGCTGAAAAGGCAAACGTACATAAGATCGATCTGGCTGGCACCGTAAAGCATATCAGCACTGATATAAGGTTCTTTCGGCGTATCTGAATAATCTGATGCGAAGATATAGAGGAATTCTCGAGTTGCATTAATTCCGCCTTCGGTATCATACCGCCCAGGGAACCACTTGCCATCAAGTTTTCCGGTTGCAGTGTTATTTTCCTGGAAACCGACTGCTAAGCGCCGTGGTGGATTGCTCTCCATGTCATAGGCAGCCAATGGAATGGGTCGGAAATCCTGATATGGATATCCAGGTTTCGCATTGATTATAAATTCAGCGAATTCTGGTTTTGCAGGCGGGTTAGCTGCAGCCCGCAAATAACGATATGCCATAGAGACATTAGGATCATTCGGATCTAAAATATTACCATTCTCATCGGTTGCTGCGAATCGAATTTGAATATTCTTCAATTGAGATGCAGGGACGCTTGACCCAAAGAAATTAGCGCCCCATCCAATCAATCCATTCCATCCCTCAAGATGCCATAACGGAGCAGCACCACTTGGATCACTCCATGCCGTTACCCAGCGATTTTGTGGAGGATAATATAGGTATCCTTCATCTTTCACTCCTGGAGGCGGGCCTTGGACGATCACCTGAACGCCATCTGCGATCAGATAATTTTCATCCCCGCTCTGGTTGGTTTGATTGGCTAGCACCGTCTTATTCTTGGTCACATTGACCAGATGCCAAACGGTCTCACCTTCTAACTCTGAAAATGTAACTTTATATTCGTCGCCAGTTAACTTGGTCGGGTCCTTCACGATCGCAGCCACGGTACCATCGCTGGGTCCGACATGTGTGACTTCCAATTGCTGATCGATTTCAGCTTGGAGCCGTACGCCGGGCTTCAGCGTTTGTGGTACAACTTGAACCACAGATAACGTGCTTTCAAGAGACTTTATTGTCGCCGTAGGATCTGGGTTATAGCTGTACGAGGTGACTGCAAAATAGTAGGTGCGACCATTGGCTAACGGTTTTTCGCGGAAACGATCATAGTCGATCGTCGCCGTCCGCTTGATACCGCTGTTCTTGCCAATTTGGACCGGCAGATTCAATACCAAACCCGAAGCCACATCGAAGGTCTCCTGGGTGATGGTAGTGACTTCGTTGACCACATCATAGGTGGCCAGTTTGATGCCCTGGCTCACGGCTGCTCCAGCGGTCGGCAATTGATACAGATTGTAGCCTTCAAACACGAATCCTTTGTCGGTGAAGTTCTCAACTTCGGCGACGCCGGCAGCGTCATAGCCCCAGTTCAGGAAGATCTTGCCATCGAATTCCGTGGCTTGCAATTTCGGGGCTGGCGGCGCCTTAGGCAATTCGAACAACACGTCGAACGCTTCTTGAGCAAACCGGTCGTAGAACTTCAACACGGAGATGCTCGACAGTCGATCCGAACCCATGGCACCCAATAGTGCGATCACGGTCTCGGCAGTATCGCCGAACGCCATCTCGAATGGTCCCGATACCAACAGAATTCGACGGTCACCCGCATTGGAGTCGATCCAACCAGTGCCGGTCACTGGGTCGCCAGGGACACGGTACATGGTTTTCTCACCAGTAATTGGGTTGGTCCATCGTTCTGGCGGAGCAATGGGACGAGGCCGATAGCCACGTAACAGGTTCCACCACTGTTGAGTTCCTGTATAAGGACCGCCGCGATCCGGATCACTGTCAATTTGGCCGGCGGCAAAGAACGCGAACGAGGTCATTGGCAGGTTAACATAGTCATTGATCCTTTTCAGGTGCCAGACGGCGCTGCCACCAGGATGCGGAACTCGCGGACCAGCGAAGAAATCGTAACCACCTGCTGGCGGTGGGAAACCAGCTTGCGAGTAGACAGGATCCTGAGAAGTGGCGTTGTAAACGTAACCTAGGCTCAACGTGGTATCGCAGCCAGCATAGTCGTCTCCAGCTTCGCCGTTATCCGGGTCGGACCACTGGCAGACATACATGCTATCGATAACAGCATTATCTGGGGTTTCAGCCCGGCCTTTGTAAATCAGCCGGAATTCTTTGAAAATGATATTGCCCAATGGGTCGGTTCGCTTATAAGCCCACAGGGTCAGCTGCATTTCGATTCCCATTGGTGGCGAACCGTATAGGCCGATTGTCGCGGCCTGGTTCAGGTCATTACAAACCAACCATACGACCTGATCGCCATTGGCATAGCCAGGCTCATCGCCTTGAGGATACAAGATGGGAGTGCCATCGGGATTGAATTTGGGAGTATATTTTCCATCGCCATCTGCATCATAGAATGGCGCGCCTTTGTAAGCTGGCCAATCGATCCAGTCGTTCCGATAAATATTGCGGATTTTTTCGATCTCAGCAGCAGTGACTGACGCGGCGGGCATATCAAATACCTCAGCAGCATCCAGCACTAATGCCTCATCCGAGACGGTGGCAAAGTCCCGTCGGATGCGCCAGATTCGGTAAACATTTTCTGCATCGTTGATATTTTCGCCAACGCCCTTACTGATAATTCGTCCTGGAACAGTACCAGTGGAATAAGCCTGACCCCCAACTCGGATTCTGGGATCAAGACCATCGTTCATGATACCGCCCCAAATAAGACCATCCTGGAAGATGAAAGGGGTTTTGGGCGTGCTGCCACGCGGGAAATAGACACCAGAGTTCCCACTTGGCTCGTTGGCGGAGGTTCCATCGGCGTAAATCCACATCGCCACCTGCCCGATATTGACCAAGGTACGGTTCACCATATCCTTGGTTGGGGCAGAGGCTTTCGCCAGGCTGGAACCAGATTTCTTTCCTCCCTCCACAGCCGCTAGGCTAATTGCATAGCCTGCAAATAGGCTGATGGTGAGGAAGAGAAGCATCAAATTTATCTTCTTCATTCGTTACCTCCGTATATACGGTTCAACGTTTTTTAAATATCTTATTCGGTGACAAATAAGATCAGAATCCCGATTAATATTCTAAGCGAACACCAAAGCGAATCTGTCGCGGTCGCTCGAACAGATATTGTCCGTAAATTCTCTGGTAGTTGGTGCCATTTCCTGAGAGATTCAACGCCTCATACAATGCCCAGAAGATCTTCTCGCCACCATTGGCCTGGGCGATCGGTCCGCTGGTCTGCGTATCAGCCCTGAAACCATCATCCCATGGGTTGCCTGTTCGTGAGTACACGTTGGCAACGTTGCGACGATTGGTCAGATTCTGGACATATACGTAGAAATTGGCAGCTACAGGACCGAAATTCACGGTCTTATCCAATCGAGCATCCAGCGTGAAGATCCATGGGGTCATGGAGGAGTTGACCGCTTCCAACGGGTTGCGGTTCCGTGGGTCAGAGATCTCTCCGCCCAAGCTGGCATCTTGCTGACCGAACGCGCCGGTACGCAGGGTGTATGGATGTCCACTGGCGAATTTGAACAGCAGGTTCAGTCCCGACTTCTCGAAGATCACGCCGCCATCATCCTCGCCGAATCGATAGTCGATGTTAACAGCACCGGTATGCGGACGATGGAAATCCAATGGGCTGATAATGGTCGGTACCTGGGTTCCTTGTTCAGTCCCAGCGATCGATGACGTGGAAACCGAACCAGTGCCCAACGAGCTGGAATAGGTGTAATTCACTTGGCCAGCCAGTCGGTTCGTGCGACGCAATACCAGAGAAAACTCCAGACCCTTGGTCGTTGCGAAGTCGCCGTTCTCTAAGATATTATAATAAGCGATCGCATCGGTCGGGCCGCCGATCACACGGCCTGTAGTGATCCAGCCTTGAATGTCTTTATAGAAAGCTGTGATATCAAACGAAGCATTATCGGTGAATTGATGGTTGAAGCCAATTTCATACTGGGTGGTGCGTTGCGGATCCAATCCATATCCAGGCGGGTTCAGGAACGCAAAACCACCGAGATACATCTGGTCGTAGGTCCGCTGTCCACGATAAATCTGATCCAAACGCGGCTCTTGGATGAATTTGCCGTATTGGACATGGAACACGGTGCGGGATGTGGCTGGGAACGCCAATCCAATTCGTGGACTCACGTAATATTTGAATTTCGATTTATTGATCTCATCGACTTTAATGATATGCAGCTCGCGATCCCATGCCGGGTTCCGCGGATCATCATAGGTGAAATCATCATTATTGAAGCCATCCAAACGGACACCCGCGCGGATCACTAATTGCTTTGCTTCAAATTTATCCTGGATAAAAGTCGAGAAATAGGTGGGATGCTTGGGTCCATTGAGGCCAAAGGTGTTCTCATCGATCTCATTGCCCCAAGTGTCATATCCATAACCATCCGCGGCAGTGTTAGCCAGCCACTGACCCAAAGCAGTTTGATCACCGTTGAGGGCACCAACCAGGATATCTGGGTTATTCAAACGAGTGATGAAAGCGTTGAATTCGTTCACTCCCCAAGCGCGAACTGTCCAGCGCTTGAAATCGCCACCAAATCGCACTTCATGTTGTTTAATTTGCGAGGTGAACGTGAACGAACCACCCCAATAGTTCCGTCTTTGCAAATCGTAGCTTCCAGGTGTTCCTGGGACTGTGAAATCAAAACCGTAAATATCAATCGCGTTACCAACGTTTCCACCTGCCCAGTTCTTAAAGGTCACACCTTTTTCGGCATTGGCAACACTATCATAGTAAGCCCAGTAATTATCTTTCAACAATGGATCATAATTCTTGTAACGATAATCGAAGTAATTTAAATTGATTTCATAATAAGTTTTGGGATTCAAAATGTGCGTGGCCCTCAAGGTATAGAGCCCATCGCTATTCATATTAACCTGCTTTCGATCCAAATTGAGGATGTTGATATAGTTATTGGATCCGCTCAGCCATCGGGAGTAAGACAGGTTGGCGGCTAAACGTACCCGGAACGGGAAGGCATCATAAACCAAGGTCCCAGTTCCAACATAAGTGTTTTGGCTCATGCCTGGCATATTGCCGTCCACCATGTGCAATCCCTGCTTAATGGTGTCAGCATAGTTAGTGGTGATCAGCGGGAAGTTGCGATCATCAATATATGTGTCGGCATGATTAAAATCGAATCCTTTCCAGAAACGGACGGCTCGATCTCGCCAGAAAGTATTCTGCCCAGCCACAAAGAATTTTAGTTTTTTATTCAAGATCGGCAGTGGGCCGGATGCCGTGAATGTGTAATCGCTATATCCGTAAGAGTAGGTATCGAGGAATTTCTTGCCGTTTTCAGCGAAGTTATCGGTCTCGGCCTGGAGAGATAGCTTTAATGTCGGACCACCAGAACGCAACGTCTGTCGAATAATACCCGCATTAGCCCCACCGAACTCGGCATCATATCCACCAGCCTGCAATTGTACTTCTTCAATCGCATCGGGGATCACACGAGCGCGGTTGGAACCATCCATCACGTCACGGGTGGCTGCACCCTCCAAATAATAACCGATCTCTTCACGACGACCACCACGGATGTAAATTTGATCATCTCGGGTCACTACACCGGGCTGGATCTGGATAATCGCAGTAATACTTCGAGCTGGGATATGCTTAGCTTCCTCAAAGCTCAGAATACGGGTCACATTGGTGGCGCTGGTTTGCACTAAGGGGCGTTCCGCCACAATGGTTACTGCCTCCCCCATGATCGCAGTCGGCGTCAACTTGAAATCTACCGTCGTGGTCAGGTCCGCGTTGACACGGATGTTCTCGATAGTGACCACATTATAACCCATGAATGAAGCCTGCAATGTATAGGTCCCTACCGGAACGTTTAAGATGATAAACTTACCGTAGATATCTGTCGCCGCTCCCATGGAGGTTCCAACGATCAAGACGTTTGCACCAGGCAGCAGATCCCCGGTCTCTTTGTCCACTACTGTTCCTACGATCTTACCAGTAGTGGCAGCAAACAGGATCACTGGAACAAATACGGAGCACGCCAGGAACAGTAAAATTTTGCTCTTCATAAATAAACCTCCGAGTTTGAGTCTTTTCTAAAGGGAATTATTTATCCTTGAGGGTTAATGCGCTCAATGTACCGCCAGCAACGCTCCCTATAATGTAAACCGTCGATGGCTCGTTCCCAACGGTCACATCAAAGGTTAGGGCTGGAGTGGTTCCACCTTTTGGAGTGACCGTCACAGCATATTGACCAGGTGTTGCTGCAAGATACCTCCCAATTCCTTTATATTTTAAACCGGTCCACTGAAGTTCTTCGGGACCTGTGGCTTTAATATCAACCTCGGGAGCATCTGGAGATAGGTGAACGAAACGCAATTTGCCTTTCTCGCCAGTCAGGGGATCAAATACTCTCAATTCATTGGCGCGCACAAAACTCAGCTTGCCGCCTTCTTTGATGATGCACATGGTCCCCCGGTAATCCGTGGACATCGACATAATCAGCGTATCACCAGTTGAGAATATCAGTTGTTTCTTGCCAGCGAGATATTCAGCGTAAGGGGTGACTCCTTTATAATCGAGTGTGCCAAATGGCTGTTTATCAAGAATCACTGATACGCTTCCCACACCCTCTGCGACATGAAGGAAACGGTAATAGCAATAAGGAGTCGGGGGGGTAACTGCTTTGGTTGGCATATCTACGCAGCTCGATAGTATAAATATCGACAATACCCCGAGCAGCAAAGATACACTCATTAGTCTGAGTCTCATTTTCATGCACTCTCCTTTAATTAGTTACTTAACCAGTTAAGGAATTAATTAAATTACCTAGATAACCGAAAGATAATTTTGGGACATCACCTCCTCTCAAGAGGATTCAAATTGGCTTCAAGTACGCATAAATCGGTTTGTTCACAAAAATCAATTCTACCGATTAACCTAAATGACACATTGGTTTTATTTTTGCAACTTTTATACCAGATTTCTAAATCAATTTTAACTCATTTTAGTTTTAATTAGTTATCAATGCTATTTTGAATCATCAATTCTTCAAAATATGCAGACTTTTGCATCATAATGTGAGAAAGAATTTGCATAGGCGCCTCGCTTTTGTTTTCGACCTATTAAAAAGAGTGCAATCAAATCGTTCTATTGCTCTTTAAAAATTTTCTTGCAAACTGTGCCGATAATGCTTATATTGTGCCCGACTAACAGAATTTTCGATTAAGATATGGCACGTTCGTCAAAAAACAAGATGGTGAAATTCAAACATCAATTTAGGAAATGGATGAAGCGGCTATGAAACCTAAGGGCAAATTTATGATCGAATCGAATGTCGAACAAATTGCGCTGAATAAGAGTGGCTTTGAAGCGATCTATGAACCTGTTGAGAAAATCCCGGTTATTATAGTAGACAATTTTCCCGCGTTAGGAAAATTGACCGCAATGCGCTTTTTAGAGTGGGTTCAACAGCATCCTGAGGGTGTAATTTCTTTGCCAACTGGCAAGACACCCGAGCATTTTATCAAATGGGTCCAATATTATCTGCACCATTGGGATGAGAAAGACACCCAACAGGAGTTGGAGCAATGGGGCGTAAATCCGCTGAAAAAACCAGAAATGACAGGTTTGCGGTTCGTTCAGATCGATGAGTTTTATCCCATCAATCCGCTGCAGTACAATAGTTTTTATCACTACATCAAAAATTTCTACATCAAAGGATTTGGTTTAGACCCATCCAAGGCAATGCTGATCGACACTTATCGAATCGGAGTGCCCGCGGATATGTCTCTGGAAGAGGTATTTCCCGATGAAAAAGTTGACCTGACATTGCGCACTCGGCAGCCTGTGAACAAATTGGAGGAGATACAAAAAAACGTCATCGCCGCAGTCGATCAGTACTGCACCGATTACGAGACGCGGATTAGAGAGATGGGAGGAATCGGCTTTTTTTTAGGGGGTATTGGCCCAGATGGCCACATCGCTTTTAACGTTCGCGGCTCCGATTACTATTCGACCACTCGTTTGACTACCACCAATTATGAAACTCAAGCCGCTGCAGCGACGGACATGGGGGGAATCGAAGTCGCTCGACATCGATTAGTGATTACGATAGGACTCAGCACAATCACTTATAATCCTGATACCGTGGCGATCATCATCGCGGCTGGGGAGGCCAAATCTAAAATCGTCGCAGCAGCGATTGAGAACGACGCGAAGAACCTTTATCCAGCTGCTGTTTTGCATTCTCTGCCAAATGCCCGCTTCTATATCACTCGTGGGGCAGCCAGACATCTGCAAGAACATCGATTTGTCGAATTCTCGCGCAAGGAATCCTTGACCGATGAGGAGATTGATCGGATCGTTATCAACCTGGCGCTTTTTAATGAGAAAACATTGGATCAATTAACAACGGAAGATTTCAAACGCAACAAATTTGGTCAAGAATTGTTGAAAAAGACCCAGCAAAAAGCATCAGATTTAACCGCTAAAGTTCGGGAGCGCATGATTTCCAAAATCGAAGAGGGACTCCGCCAAATAGAGGGCGAAACGTTCTTGCATACTGGTCCTCATCACGATGACATCGAACTGGGTTTCTGGCCCTACATGGTTCATTTAGTGCGAAGTCCCCTGAATCGACACCATTTCAGCTATTTTACAAGTGGATTCACTGCTGTCACGAACAAGTATGTGCTGGGACTTTTGGAGACTCTGAAGTATTATATCGACTCGCCATCGTTTTCACGACTGATGAGTCAGGGCTATTTCGATCCAGAGAATGAGATTGCTCGCGATAAAGATGTCGCTCATTATCTGGATGGCATTGCTGCTAATAACCAGCAAATGAGAGCTGAAGCGGAAAGTCGCCGACTGTTGCGCAATTTGATTTTTCTATTCGACGAATATGACCTGACCCATCTAAAAAATCGCATTGATGAAATGATCAATTATTTCAAGACGCAATATCCAGGCAAAAAAGATATTCATTACATTCAACAATTAAAGGGGATGATTCGGGAATGGGAATCTGATTTAGTATGGGCCTATTTGGGATTTCATAGCAACGCAGTGACTCATTTGAGATTGGGTTTCTATAAAGGGGAAATTTTTACCGAAGAACCGGATTTGCAGCGAGATGTGCCGCCCGTGCTCCGACTGCTCGAACGCATCCAGCCCTCGGTCATCACAACAGCGTTGGATCCTGAAGGCAGCGGACCAGATACGCACTACAAAGTGCTGCAAACCTTGAGTGCAGCGCTCAAAATGTACGAAGAACGACATCCCGATCGGCAGATCCAAATTTGGGGATATCGCAATGTTTGGTTTAGATTCCATCCTGCTGAGGCAACCACTTATGTCCCTGTATCGCTCAACTCATTTGCAAGCCTGGATTTCGCCTTCATGAACTGCTTCGGTTCTCAGCGAGACGCATCATTTCCCAGCTATGAATACGATGGACCTTTTTCGCAATTGGCCCAGCGCATCATGGTCGAGCAATATGAGAAAATTAAGGTCTGCCTCGGCTCAGACTTCTTCTTGAAACACAGTCATCCACGCTTACGAGCGGCGCATGGATTTAATTTCCTGAGAAAAATGACTCTGGCAGAATTCTATCAGCATTCCATTGAATTACGGAAATCAACGGAAAATAAATGACACTTTAGGATCACTCGATCCTGCCGATTCATGGGCTGATTGTCCGTAAATGATTTTGCGATGGGCGAATGAAAAATCGGGCGAATGGTGCAAGGGTGGCGTCACTTTATACGTAGATGAAAAGGCGGAATCCGATATCGTGTTCAGTTCAGCACGTCGTCATCCTCAACAACATTCGTCCCATCAGCCCAAATAATAGGAACTGTCAATCCCCATCGGCCGAGTTGACTTTTTAATGTACTGTCTTTTTAGCTGACGAAACCTGATGCTTGCAGGTATATTGAGCGAATCCTTTCCAGATTTCTCCCCCAAATAATTGCTGGTCTTATTGGAACTGACCAGCAGGTGGCTGTTCCCATTCTTTCCTTCCATACCTAAAACTCCTCTTTAAAAATTCAACCATGAGTAAACAATTGACCCGAATTGATATATTATGCAATCATACGAGATAGGATATTCTTCGCTAAGATGTACTGCTTCGTCTCCATATCTTTAAACAATGATGTCAGCTCATCCTTTGATGTCACGAATTGTTATTGCCAAAAAAAGACTATGTCAAATGACGAATCTGAAGAAAATTATGGAGCGTCTCTTATTCCACACATCTCATTTGCTCGCTCCATCATGCTCCGCAAAGCCTAAAACACAAACATGATTTTTTCGCCAAGCACAAATAGCTCATTCATTTTGAAAGCAGAAAATTTTGCAATTCGGCGTTTAGATGGAAAATTTGGCGTGGCCAAGCAGCAGCTCTTTTTGCTGCCGCTTTTAATACTCCCATTTCTATCTTTATGTTCCGCATCAAAATATCTTTTTTCAACTATTATTTTGTGATATGGGTCACATTGTCATTATTATTCAAATGAAGCATCAGATCCAATGAGTGATTGGTAAATTTTCATCAATTATGTCAATTAATAAGATTTTATCATTTAAAAAAACTTGCTTGACTATTTAATTAAAATTTTTTATACTACTATTGCCAAAAAATGACATAGTCTGGAGGAACCATGAAAAGATCACTTTTAATTTTTGCATTGCTTGTTGTTTCAACATTGTGGAATTGTGCTTCAACTGTCCAAATCAGCGATATTCGGAATTCACCGAATCAGTACCACAACAAAAGAGTCACCCTCAGTGGAACTGTTGATGAGACCATAACCCTACCGATCTTGGGAGTTGGTGTCTATCAGCTCAATGATGGCACTGGAACAATTTGGGTGAAGCCCAAAGAGATGACCGTTACAAAAGGTGATCAGGTAATGGTCACTGGCACTATAAAAGTTGGCATTACAATTTCGGGACGCAGCTTTGGTCTGATCCTCATCGAGTCGAAAGAAGAGCCGTACTAAAATTTGGATGGGTCATTGAGATACCAACGCTCCCAAATGTTGAAGGGCGCATTCGCCCTTTTTTCATAAAATAGCGCGCCCGAGTGTGTAATACGTATTTTTATGCTCCAGCCAGCTATGGGAACGTGCCGGAACATCAATCTTGTTGGAAATTCATTCCAGTCTGGTCGATCCGTTTAACACAAAGGCAATACAGATAGTGATCTAATATATTTCAGGCTCGAGCAAAAATATCGCCATTTGCTATTGGCAGACGGTTGAAGCGTGACCCATACTGGAGGATCTCCTCGATTTTTCAATGGAAATTGCTGGGGAACCTTTTCATAAGTGCGGATCCTTTTAATCTGTCATTTTTGTTCGGAGACGGAATGTGATTTGATGCGAATTACAAACCCCGGGAGTTCCGGGGCTATAAAGTTTTCTGAATTCATTTTTTGATTGACATTAAACAATTTTATTGCTATTTTATCCGCTTAAAAATTCATTAATTGAATCCGGTGAAGGAGAGGGAAATTAGCGAGTGCTCAATATCATTCGAAAACCAATTGAACAAGAACTTAATGAACTGGAGTCCCGCTTTCGGTCAATCATCAAAACAGATGTAAAGTTGATCAACGATATTTTCAACCATATCATCGCCACCAAAGGGAAACGGCTGCGACCGATGTTGCTTTTGCTTTGCAGCAACTTGCAAGGACAACCGACAGAGAAAGCGATAGAGGCAGCAACGATTGTCGAACTGTTGCATACTGCTACCTTAATTCACGATGATGTAGTGGATAACTCCGATATGCGCCGCGGGCTCCCGTCCATCAATTCGATCTGGGAAAATAAAATATCTGTCCTAATTGGTGACTTTCTCTTCGCTGAAGTGCTATACCATCTAACTCGGCTGAATGATCCGAGGATGCTCGAGATCATCGCTCAAATTACCACCCAAATGAGCCAAGGTGAATTGCTTCAAATGGAGCGGGCTCAAGATTTTCAGATGGACGAAAACACCTATTTTCAACTGATTCATAATAAAACCGCATCACTAACAGCAGCCACCTGTCAGTTAGGCGGCCTCTGCTGTACTCAGCCCGATCCAGATCACATCGAAAATTTAGGTGAATTCGGACATCATCTTGGGATCGCATTTCAAATCAAGGACGATCTGTTAGATTATGATGGGACGATAGATAAATTGGGTAAGCCTATCGGCAAAGACCTGTTAGAAAATATTATCACATTGCCGTTGCTTTATAGTTTAAAGCAGGCAAATGAAACGACTCGGCAAGAAATTCTATCCATTCTCCGAAATGGCCGCTTGGATCAGAGGGACAAAATCTATGATTTTGTGCGGGATCACGGCGGATACGAATACGCGACTCAACAAGCATTATATCATGTCCAACAGGCGGAACGCCGATTGCAACGCTATCAAGATTCGCCCTATAAACAGTCGCTCATATTGCTGACAAAATTTATTACTTCTCGGGAAGTTTGAGGGCTTATGACGAAAAAAATCAGCCTCATTTTATCATTTTTGCTGGTATTGGACTGCTCAAAGCAGCAGAATTTCATGCCATTCGAACGCGTCAGGGTCCTCATGGACACCTTCGTGCAGATTTCAATCTTCGATCGAAATCGCTCGGAAACGGAGCTGGAGCATATCGTTGATTTAGCCTTTCAAGAAATTGCAGCCATTGAGCGATTGACTAACATCTACGATGATTCGAGCGCAGTGTCGCTTATCAACCGAGAGGCGGCCTCCCGAGCGATCGATTTAGATAGTTCATTGCAGACGTTGTTAGAGCAGAGTCGCCAGATTTACGATTTATCGAATGGAGCTTTCGACATCACCATTCAGAGCGTGAAACAGCTTTGGAACTTCTCGCAGGAAAATCCGCGGATCCCGGGTGATTCGCTGCTGCAATCGCATCTCCGTTATGTTGGAATGAATCACCTCATATTACAAGACGGTCGGTTGCAATTCGATTCCCCTGAGGTCAAAATAGATCTCGGCGGAATTGCCAAGGGTTATGCAGTTGACCGCGCGATCCAAGTGCTTCAACAACACGGTATAACAGATGCAATGGTCAACGCTGGGGGCGATCTACAGACCATTGCCAGCAATTTAACCAAAGGCAAACGCCGCGTCTGGATCAAACATCCTCGGGAAGCGGATCGATTGATCGGTTATTTTCCCATGGACCAGGGATGTGTGGCGACCTCAGGAGATTATGAGCGATTTTTTGAATATGACTGTGTGCGCTACCACCATATTCTCGATCCAAAAACAGGTTACCCTGCACGAGGTTGTGTCAGCGTGACGATCAAGGCGCCGACCACGACATTTGCAGACGGTTTAGCCACAGCCGTTTTTGTTCTGGGACCGGAGCAAGGCATGGCACTTATCGAACGATTGCGAGAGGTGGAAGGCGTTATCATTTATGAACGGGATGGCAAACTAAAATCGCTCATTTCTACTGGCCTAAACCACCAGTTTAAGTCACAGTAATTCGAAATTATATCATCAGACCAGAGGCAGATTTATCACGGCGTCTGAAAGTTCTCCATGCGCCGTGAGATATCGTTTCATTTGGAGTGAATCGTGTATCAAAATCGTTCTGGCTGTTTTAAATCTGGTACTGCACCTGTGATAAAACAACAAGGAGAAACAATATGCCAAGAACATTGGTTACCGGCGGAGCCGGATTTCTGGGATCGCATTTATGTGAGTATTTGCTTAAAAAAGGGCATCACGTCATTGCCATGGACAATTTGTTGACTGGCAGCATTGCGAATATTGAGCATCTTCAATGTGAGAATTTCAAATTCATTAAACATGATGTTACGGAGTACTTGTATATCGCTGGCGATATTGATTATGTGCTTCATTTCGCTTCTCCAGCCAGTCCATTGGATTATATGCAACTTCCCATCCAGACGCTTAAGGTTGGCGCTTTGGGCACCCACAAGGCATTGGGATTGGCGTTAGCAAAGCGGGCTACGTTTTTATTGGCCTCCACATCTGAAGTCTATGGCGATCCATTGATCCATCCCCAGAGTGAAGATTATTGGGGCAATGTGAATCCAGTTGGGCCTCGTGGTGTGTATGATGAAGCAAAACGGTTTGCTGAAGCATTGACAATGGCCTACCATCGCTACCATGGGGTCGATACAAAGATCGTGCGAATTTTCAACACCTATGGCCCCCGAATGCGGCCCAACGACGGTCGAGCGATCCCGACTTTCATTCCTCAGGCTCTAAAAAACGAACCCATCACCATTTTCGGAGATGGTTCTCAAACCAGAAGCTTTTGTTATGTGGACGACCTGGTTGAAGGTATTTATCGGCTATTGATTTCGGATATCCATGAACCAGTCAATATTGGGAACCCACAGGAAATGACGATCAAGCAGATGGCCGAAGTGATTTTAAAAGTCACCGGGAGCAAAAGCAAACTGATCTACAAACCGCTGCCTATCGACGATCCAAAAGTGCGGCAGCCAAATATTACACGCGCTCGAACTTTGCTGGGATGGGAGCCAAAGATCGACCTGGAACAGGGATTAAAGAAGACCATCGAATGGTTCAAAACTCAGTTGAAATAGCAATTCCTCACCGGCATATCTATGCGCCAAAGTCGATTTTGGTGATCAGGTTCAGCTCCATCGGAGATATTTTATTGACCACTCCGGTTGTGCGACTGCTGAAGACACAGTTTCCAGATTGCCAGATCGATTTCGTGGTGAAAGAGGAGTTTGCCGAACTATTGGTCAAAAATCCCAATATCGCTCAGCTCTATCGTTATAGCAAAACCAATTCTAATCGTTCGCTGAAGGAAATAAAGCAGCAGATCCGAGCACACCGGTACGATCTCATCGTGGATCTGCATAAGAATTTCCGAAGTTATTATCTCAGTTTTGGAAGCCGAGCACAACGAATAGTGCGCTATCGCAAAGGGGTTCTTCGACGCTGGTTGTTGGTCCAATTCAAACTATTTCGAGATCGACCAGTCATACCGATCTTTCAGCGCTATTTGAACACGCTATTGCCGTACCAGTTGTCCAATGAATTGTTGCAATTAGAAATATTCGTCCCAGAACAAATTGTAACGCGGGTTGAAAAACAATACGGCAATTTTATCCGAGGTTCATTGGGACCAATTATAGGAATCGCCTCAGGGGCAAAACACGAGACCAAAAGATGGACGGCAGAAGGATTCAATGCAGTTATCCGCTTCTTTATTGAACAACAGAATGCACGAGTCATCCTGTTCGGTGGCGCTACCGATGTTGATTTTATCAACCAGCTTCAATTTTCCAGAGGTGATCATGTTCTCAACGTAGCTGGTCAATTATCGTTACTAGAAACTGCGGCACTGATGGCCCATTGTGATCTAATGTTGACCAACGATAGTGGCTTGATGCACCTGGCAACTGCATTGAGAAAAAAAGTCGTGGCGATCTTTGGCAGTACCACCGAACAATTGGGATTTTTCCCTTATTTGACAGAATATCTCGTCGTCCAAAATGATATGCTTTCCTGTCGTCCGTGTTCGCATATCGGAAGGAAACGGTGCCCGAAGGGTCATTTTAAATGTATGAAGGACATTTCCGCTGACCAGGTGATCGCGGCCATGTTGAAGTTATTAAATGAACCTGTGAGAACTGTAAAAATATCCCAATGCCTTTCACAGGAAAAGGGATAATCGCAAGATTCAATCTCGGCCTCTTTACAGATGGCATTTTAGGGAGAAAGGTTTGTCCCCAAATTTGGCAAAATCCATGGGACGAGAGAAGCAGTTACACATATAACTTTCGGAGGTTAATTCCATTTTGAACTCAGAGGAGTTGAGTCATTATATTGCCCAGCTCAGCTTGGAGAAAAAGGCAGAGCATGTGGTGATCATGGACCTCAGAGAACTCACCACCATCACCGACTATTTCATTATCTGTTCTGGAGAATCGGATCTTCAGGTCAAGGCGATCTGCGATCATATTACCGAACGCTTGGAACAACAGAATATCAAAATTTGGCATGTCGAGGGATATCAACATTTAAACTGGGTGTTGTTGGATCTGGTGGATGTAGTGGTTCATATTTTTCGTCCCGAGGTGCGCGATTTTTATGCTTTAGAACGGCTGTGGGGTGATGCAAAAATCATTGAGGTGGTGGACAGATGATCGATATTGAGCAATATCTTCAAAATAGTATCGCAACAGCTTTACGTCGTTTATCCTTCGATCCAAGCCAGATCATGATCAAATTGGAGCCGCCGAAGCAAAATCAGTTTGGCGATCTTGCCTGCAATATCGCGCTGCAATTGGCATCGCAACAGAAGCGCGCTCCGCGAGCGATTGCTGAGGCGATCATGTCGGGGCTGGAGCTCGACCCAGGCATGGTCGAAAAAGTGGAGATTGCTGGGCCTGGCTTCATCAATTTCCATCTCGGATGGGGGTATTATCGACAAGCATTGCTGAACATTCTTCACCAGGGAACTGAATTTGGTCAGGCCACTTGGGGGAATGGCGTTAAAATGCAGATCGAGTTCGTCAGTGCTAATCCTACTGGGCCATTGAATGTCGTCAGCGCGCGCGCTGCCGCCGTCGGCGATGTGATGGTCAACCTTTATCGAGCTGTGGGATTCGCTGCCGATCGAGAATATTATATCAATGATGCTGGGCGACAGGTGAGGCTATTGGGTGCTTCGGTGAGTTCCCGATACATGGAGCTATTCGGCCATCGTGAACCCTTTCCAGAGGAAGGTTATCATGGCGAATATGTGAAAGATTTAGCCAAAGAGATCGCCGATGAATATGGTGATCGGTTTTGTCAGCTTACTATCGATGAGCGACAGGAGCAATTGTCAAAAATCGCTTTAGAGAAAATGATCGCGCTTCATCAACAGATGATGCAGCAGTATGGGGTGAAATTCGATACCTGGTTTCCCGAGAGCCAGTTGCGCGCGGCCGAAGCGCACCTTGCCGTTCTGAGGGAATTGGAGCAAGCTGGGTATACATATCAGGAGCAAGGTGCAATTTGGTTTCGTTCCACCCTGTTCGGCGATGAGAAAGATCGGGTATTGATCACCAGCGAGGGAGAGCCAACCTACTTCTTGGTGGACATTGCCTATCATCGAAATAAATATCAGCGAGGGTATGAAAAACTGTATGACATTTGGGGGCCAGATCATCATGGCTATATTCCCAGAATGGCAGCAGCGATTCAAGCCCTCGGCTATCCAAAGGACAGCTTTCATGTGGAGATCGTACAGCAGGTCAATTTGCTGCGCGCTGGAGAGGTCGTAAAAATGTCCAAGCGGGCGGGTCAAATCATTACCATGGAAGAGCTAATCCAAGAAGTCGGCGTCGATGCCGCCAGGTTCTTCTTCGTCAATCGCAAATGCTCCAGCCATCTCGATTTCGATATCGATTTGGCTAAAAAGCAGTCGGATGAAAACCCAGTCTATTACGTCCAATATGCCCATGCTCGAATTTTTAATATCATCAAATTTGCTGAGCAACAGGGCTATCGCATTGAACTGGACGCCGATCTCACCCGGCTGCAGCAGGAGGAGGAACGGCTATTGATCAAAAGGTTGCTTCAGTACCCTGAAATCATCTCCAGGGCGGCCCAGTTCTGGGAGCCCCATTTGTTGACGAATTATTTGCAGGAGCTGGCAGCGGTTTTTCATCACTTTTATCAGAAACATCGGGTGGTCACCGAAGATGCACCGCTCACTCGGGCGCGGCTCTTGTTATGTCAGGCAACACAGATCGTGTTCGCCAATGGGTTAAGGATCTTGGGCATCACTGCTCCAGAGCGTATGTAGCATCTCAAATCTAACAAGGCCAATTTTGAGGCAACGTTTCGATCTCGGTTGAATGGATCGAAAAAGTTATCGTTCACTAAATTTGTAGCTTCGATCATCCTTTGAATCATCATCTTGGGAGCAAATTATGAGCGTTCTGGTGGTCGGCTCTGTCGCCCTTGATACAGTGGAAACGCCATTTGGCAAGGTCGACGACGCCATTGGCGGCTCGGCAACTTATTTCAGCGCAGCCGCGAGTTATTTTACAGATGTCAATATCGTTGCCGTGGTCGGCGAAGATTTTCCGATCGACCAAATCAAATTTCTCCAAGCCCGCGGTGTGAATCTCGATGGACTTGTGGTCAAACCTGGAAAAACATTCCGGTGGGGTGGAAAATATGATTTCGATCTCAATCAGCGGGAAACGCTTTTCACCCATTTGAACGTGTTCGAAAATTTCGACCCGAAATTGCCCGAACACTATCGAAACACCCCTTATCTATTTTTGGCAAACATACATCCAGAACTCCAGCTCAAAGTGCTCCATCAAATGTCCCAGCCGAAATTGGTCGTGATGGACACCATGAACTTCTGGATCGAACGGACGCCTGCGCCACTCGCAGAGGTTTTGAAACGTGTCGATATCTTGATTGTAAATGATTCTGAAGTCCGTCAATTGGCTCAAACGCCCAATTTGTTTATTGGAGCGAAGCGAATCCAAAAGATGGGCCCAAAAATTATTGTGATGAAGAAGGGGGAACATGGAGCGCTATTGGTGCATGATGGCCAATACTTCTGGGCCCCAGCATTTCCCTTGGAACAACTCCAGGACCCAACTGGCGCGGGAGATACTTTTGCTGGTGGATTTGTCGGTTATTTGGCCAAAGTTGATGATCCGTCTCCGGCTCATCTGAGAAAAGCGGTCATCTACGGCAGCACGCTCGCTTCCTTCTGCGTGGAACAGTTCAGCCTCAGGGGGCTCAAGAACCTTTCTCCCCAGCAGATCGAGCACCGCTATCGGCAGTTTATCGATATGGTCAAATGCGATTAACATATCTATTGACTTTGGTCTTAACTGAGCAAAAAATCAAGCTCCTTTTTCAAATTGTTATTCGTGCTTCTCAACATCATCAAATATCCAGAGAAGCTAATCGATGAGATGGATCGAAAAATGTCTCGAAATTCATCCTCGCTGACTGGATGATGACTTTATGCTTTTTAATTAAAATTTGGGCAAAAAAAATAGCGGACAAAAGACGGATCGAAATGCTCATCAATGAAAGTATTGACAGATTATATTCCAATTTCTACTCGAGGCTTCACTGACATTGTCGATATTACTGATAAAGTTGCCTCTCTGATTGATCGATCAGAACTTCAGTCTGGGCTGGCGACTGTTTTTATTTCAGGATCGACGGCAGGGGTGACGACCATTGAATATGAGCCAGGTTTGATTCGGGACTTGCCTGAGGCATTTGAGAAAGTGGCTCCAATGAGCCAGCGCTATCATCACGACGCCACTTGGCACGATGGCAACGGTTTTGCTCATGTCCGCGCCGCGCTTTTGGGTGCTTCGCTCAGCGTTCCTTTTAAAGACAAACGCTTGTTGCTGGGCACTTGGCAACAAATTGTGGTAGTCGATTTCGATAATCGGCCGCGCCGGCGCGAAGTGGTGGTCCAACTCATGGGAGCTTAGCGGCTCATGATCGAATTGGTAGATGTAAGCTATTTTTATGAGTCAGCAGAGCAAGGATCGATCCCAGCTCTCCGTCACATCACCTGGCAGTTTCGTGAAGGCGAATACGTTGCAATGATGGGGCGCAATAATAGTGGCAAGACCACCTTAGCCCGTTGTCTCAATGCGCTCTTGATTCCGCAACAAGGTACAGTGTGGGTCGACGGTCTCAACAGCCAAGAACCTCAAAACATCATTCCAATCCGGAAAAAAGTGGGCATGGTGTTTCAGAACCCGGACAACCAGATCGTCGCAACCACGGTCGAAACAGAGATCGCATTTGGTCTAGAGAACCTCGGCATCCCAACTGATAGGATGCGCGAGATCGTGACCGCTAATCTGGAGCGATTTGGTTTGACACGGTACCGTAACTATCCGCCTCATCTTCTCTCAGGTGGAGAGAAACAACGGCTGGCGATCGCTTCAATATTAGCCATGAATCCTAAATATCTGGTGCTCGATGAACCCAGTTCCATGCTCGATGCCACTGGTCGACGGGAACTAATGGCAATTTTAAATGAAATCAAAGCGGAAAATGCGAGCAAGCCGGTCGAAGATCGCACGGCCATCCTATTCATCACTCAATTTCCGGAAGAAGCTTTGCCGGCGGATCGTTTGATTCTCCTGGATCAGGGCCAAATTGTCTGCGATGGACCGCCCAAAAAAGTGTTCCAAAATGTCGAGCAAATCAAGTCGTTGGGATTAGAAGTTCCGGTAGAATTTGAAATCCTCCCATGGCTTAAGGCGCAGGGACTTGATTTAGAAGTTTTGAATGAATTTCTCTAATCATTCAAAATGGAAATCCTGGCCGAAACTAGCTCTTTGTTCATGATATTGAACTGTTATTCTGGCTGGCTCATCATTAAAACCCGACTTTCAATCGGAATAATGTCGAGAATAAGCTGTTTGGTTCCGATTTGGGCTGAAAAGGATTCAAAACTAAGTTTTGTGAGAAAATTTGAAAAGGCATGTTTCTAAGGAAAGGATTTCATTTATTCAAATGGAACGCCTTGCTCGGTTGCAGCAATTCGTCTTTCTGATTTAGTGTGGTCATCAATAACCAATCGACCCGACGAAGCGATTTTACAGAAAAAGGAGCATTGCAATGCGGCGTTTTTTTAAATTCGATCAACTCGGCACCAACTATCGCCGGGAAATTCTTGCTGGCATTACGACGTTCATCACCATGTCTTACATCATCATCGTCAATCCAGCGATCCTGGAGGCGGCACACATGCCGAAAGACGCGGTGATGGTCGCCACGATTTTGACTGCCTTCTTTGGGACTGTCTGTCTGGGCATCTATTCCAACCGTCCTTTTGCTATCGCGCCTTATATGGGTGAGAACGCCTTCATTGCCTATACCGTGGTCAATGTGTTGGGCTACACCTGGCAAACCGCCTTGGGTGCGATCTTTGTCGGGGGCGTGTTGTTCACGGTCCTGACATTGCTACGCGTGCGGACCTGGCTGGTGGAGGTCATTCCTCAGAGCCTGAAATATAGCTTCGCCGTCGGTATCGGCTTGTTCCTCACCTTGATCGGCTTGAATGAGACCGGAATCGTCTCTGTAGGGGTGGCTTCGGCCCCGCTCAAGCTGGGCAACATCGCCGATCCGAAAGCGCTTCTGGCCATCCTGGGATTCGTGCTGATCGGTTTCCTGATGCTGATTCGAATCCGGGGCGCAATCCTGATCGGCATTTTAAGCGTCACGGTGCTCTCTTATATTCTTGGACTTTCGGAAACCCCTGAAAAATTCATGAGTATGCCCCCAAGCTTAAAGCCAATTCTCCTTCAATTAGATATCGCAGGCGCACTCACCTGGGGATTTTTCGCAGTCATTCTGACGGTTTTTGTCATGGATTTCGTTGATACTATGGGGACGTTGATCGGGCTCTCTGCCCGTGCAAACCTATTAGATGAGCGGGGCAATTTGCCTCAGATTGAAAAACCGATGCTGATCGATGCGCTTTCCACGGTGCTCGGTGCCCTATTGGGAACCACCACAAGCGGCGTCTATATTGAATCGGCTGCTGGCATTGAAGAAGGCGGGAGAAGCGGATTCACTTCGGTGGTCACCGGGGTGCTATTCCTCTTGGCTCTATTCTTCGCCCCATTTTTAACCGCTATCCCAGCGTTCGCTTATGGCCCAGCATTGATGATCGTCGGATTATTAATGTTAGAGCCAATCAAAAAAATTGATTTTTCCGATTACAGCGAGCTGATCCCAGCGTTCTGCACCATTGTGCTGATGAGTTTCACATTCAACATCGGAATCGGGATGACGGCCGGGTTTGTTCTTTATCCATTGTTCAAATTGCTGGCTGGAAGACCGCAACACATCCATCCGGGAATGTGGGTCCTATTTGTATTATCGCTTTTGTTTTATATTTTCTATCCGTATCACTAAAAACACGAACCGAAATTAGACAAAGGCAACTGCGCGATATTTTTTTATAAGAAGCTTTTCTTATAGCAATAGCAGGTGGCAATGAAAATCGGAGTTATTGGGACCTTCATCAAAGATCATATCAAGCTCAGCACCGGGGATGAAGTGGATAGCTTTGGTGGGATTTTTTACACTGTTTCGATCCTGAGCAATTTGATTTCTGCCGGGGATGAAATTTATCCGGTCTGCTATTTGGGAACTGATATTTATAATTCTATCACCCAGCGGTTGGCGGAGTTGCCCGGTGTTAAAGAATACGGCATTCGGAAGATTGATCAGCCTAATACCGCGGTGACATTGATCTATCACACCACCGAGCAACGGTTTGAATACCTCTCCCATCGTCTCCCGCCAATCGAACTGGATCATATTCGGTCGATCGGCGTGATGGATGCATGGCTCGTGAACTTCATCACTGGCTTCGAGATGTCATTGCCCTGCTTTCAGCAATTCCGAAGCCAAGTTCCGGGATTGGTATATGTGGATTATCATAGTCTCTCGCTGGACATTCAACCTGACGGATTGCGCGTGCTGCGCTATCGGCCAGACTGGAGAGAGTGGCTAAGCGGTATCGATGTAGTTCAAATGAATGAAGCAGAAGCCGCCTCGGTACTGAATCTATCAGCACCTTCGGATTCTCAATTATCTAATCTCGGCTGCCAAATTTTGGAACTTGGGGTTAAAGTCTGTCATATCACTCGTGGCTCTAATGGTTCGTTCCTATTTGTAAAAAAGGGATCAAAACAGGAATTTTATCAGATTCCAGCCATGCCGCTGAAAACCGTAGTAGACGTAACTGGCTGTGGGGATGCATTTGCTGCTGGTTTTTTGGTTCATTATTTGAACCGAGGCGACGCGCTCGAAGCAACGCGCTATGCCAATCGAGTTGCTGGATTGAACTGCACTTTCAGCGGCACAGAACAATTACCAGAACTGAAAACCATGCTAAAAGATGCTGGGGTTGAATCATCGGCTTTTTAAAAAGAGGAGCACCAATCGCATTGTTTAGGGGTTCGAAATGGAAAAACTTGTCATCACTGGAGTAAATGGTTTATTGGGGCAGAAGCTCCTGGAACGATCGGTTTCTCATTATGAAGTCATGGGGATAGATCTTCATGAGGCACCGTTTCAGACCAAGGTCAAATTCACATATCGCCAGCTTGATCTGACCAAGCGTCGGCTGGTGAAACAAGCATTAGCCGAATTTCAGCCGCATTATCTGATCAACACCGCTGCAATGACGGATGTCGATGGGTGCGAAACCCAAAAGGAACAATGTTGGAAGATCAACGTTGAGGCCATGGATCATATCATTCAGGCAGTCCGCAGGCTTGGGACCAAAATCGTCCATCTCTCGACTGATTATGTATTCGATGGCAAAAGCGGCCCATACGTGGAAACCGATACGCCCGAGCCGTTAGGATATTATGGCAAATCCAAATTGGCCAGTGAAAACTTGCTGATCGCTTCGGGTTTGGAACACGCCATCGTCCGCACCATGGTGTTGTATGGTCATGGCATTCAGACCCGTCCTAATTTTGTCACATGGGTAATTGAAAAATTGAACAAGGGAGAGACCGTTCAGGTCGTTACCGATCAGATCAGCAATCCCACTCTGGCAGATGATCTCGCAGAAGCGATCTTACGGATCATTGAGCGCCGCAAATGGGATCTGTTTCACATTTGTGGCAGTGAATTGATCGACCGTTATCACTTCGCCCTGAAAATCGCTGAGGTCTTTGATCTCAATCAAGAGCTCATCGAGCCGACCACCACCGCCAAACTCGGTCAGGCAGCGACACGACCCTTGAAGTCCGGTTTTATCATCACCAAGGCCCAGACCGAACTGGGGATTCAGATGTCCGATGTTACAACTGGATTAAAGAAGCTGAAGAAACAATTGAAAAGGTTCTTGTTCTTTTAAATCCAGGTGATCAAAACAGAAATTGAACGCACCTGCATAAAAAAGTCGGTAGCCTCGGATCAGCAGAAGGTGGATCAAGTAAAGCCAATCAGTGGGATCAGCTCGGATTGACAGGAAAGAGCCCCGTCGTGCTGCCGATAGGCAATTTTAGATTGATGAATCTATCGAACCAAAACCAAGAGGCCGAATACTGAATGAAAGCCATTGTTGTTATTCCCACCTATAACGAAGCTCAAAATATTGAAAATCTCATCGATCGAATTCTCTTTCAAGGGATCCGAGGCTTGGATATTTTGGTAGTTGATGATAACTCGCCCGATGGCACAGCCGAGATTGTCGAAAATATTGCCCGCTGCGAGTCCAACGTATTTTTATTGAAACGGCCTACCAAGGCTGGCTTGGGAACCGCCTATGTGGCTGGATTCAAATACGCATTGGAACATGGTTATGATTACATCTTCGAAATGGATGCCGATTTCTCTCACGATCCCGATGAAATCCCCAATTTTTTAGAAGCTATTAAAAACTATGATCTGGTGATCGGCTCGCGCTACAAGACTGGCGTCAATGTCATCAATTGGCCGATCACCCGCTTGGTGCTCAGTGTCGGTGCCAATAAGTACACGCAATGGATCACAGGACTTCCCATCAAAGATTGCACCGGGGGTTATAAGTGCTTCCGTCGGGAGGTCCTCGAAGCCATCGATCTTGATCAGATTGCTTCAGATGGTTATTCGTTTCAAATCGAAATGAATTTCAAAGCATGGAAAAAGGGTTTCCGCATCACTGAGATCCCCATCGTATTCACGGATCGCGAGGCGGGCAGCTCCAAGATGTCCAAAAAAATCATTCGTGAGGCGATCTGGATGGTGTGGAAATTGAAGATTCTGAGCCTGCTTGGCAAAATTTGATCAAACTCGATCCTGGCCTAATTTTATTGCTCAAACGATCACTAATCACTGACTACTGATTACTGACTACTGAACACTGAATAATCGTACGAATCGCCAAATCCCGATCATTTTTGTCCAGACCTGAAACCAAACTTACGGAGGTGGCAGAGTGACTCAGGGCCCTCCATACGAAGAAACTTCCGCCGTTATTACCGAGGCGATCTCTGAAACCGAACAGCGGTTCGACCGCTGGCGTCGAACCATTAGCTTGTTTCTTGGCCCTGCGGTATTTATTCTTTTTTTGATCATTCCGATGCCAGCTTTAACGGTGCAGGCCCATCGCCTCGCAGCGATCATCGCGCTGGTTCTCATTTATTGGGTCGGCGAAGCCCTGCCAATTCCAATTACCGCCCTTTTGGGTCCTGTCTTATGCATCATCTTGGGGATTGCCTCTCCAACCACGGTATTTGCCCCATTCTCTTCCCCCATCATATTTCTGTTTTTAGGGAGCTTTCTCTTGGCTCGGGGGATGATCGAGCAGCAGTTGGATCAGCGCATCGCCCTGAGCATTCTATCGTTGCGGTGGATTGGCAATCGCCCTTATCGATTGGTGATCGCCATCGCACTGATTCCTTCGCTGATCTCCATGTGGATCAGCGACAGTGCCACGACGGCCATGATCTACCCCATCCTGCTGGGTATTATCGGTGCGTTTGGTGCGCTTTCGCAGCACAGCGGGCAAAATTTGACCTCGGAGCGTTTCAACACGGGGCTGCTTTTGACCATTGCCTATGGGGCATTGATCGGCGGGATCGGTACCCCCATAGGCACGCCGCCAAATTTGATCGGTATTGGCATGCTCGATAAAATTTTGCACGTTCGAATTTATTTCTTTCAATGGATGATGCTGGCCATCCCCATCCTGATCGTCATGTGGCTTATCATGGTTCTGTTTATGATGTGGCGACACCCCCCAGCCATGAAGCGATTTCCCGGCCTAGAGGATTTTTTGCGACAGCAACAAAAGCAACAAGGCCCATGGACTCGAGGACAGCGAAACGCGCTCATCGCGTTTCTGGTCGCAGTGGTGCTCTGGATTGCTCCTGGCATCATCGCCTCGGGATGGGGCACGGATTGCGCAGCGTTCAAATTTTGCGAACAACATCTGCCAGAGGGAATCGCTTCCATGGCCGCAGCGATCTTGCTGTTCATCCTCCCCGTCAATTGGCGCGAGCGGCGCTTCACCCTCACCTGGAGCCAAGCCGTGAAAATCGATTGGGGAACGATCCTGCTCTTCGGTGGCGGATTATCGTTGGGCGGACTGATGTTCACCACCAATCTGGCTGATGTATTAGGAAAACAGCTCATCGCCTTTGGAGGTGCCACATCGCTGTGGTCTATCACCCTCATTGCAATCATTTTAGCCCATATTATTACCGAGATGACCTCCAACACGGCCACGGCAAATATGTTAGTGCCCATCATGATTGCCGTAGCCCAAAGCGCAGGAGTGAGCGCCATCCCTCCAACGCTCGGGGTATGCCTCGGAGCCAGTATGGCTTTCATGTTACCGGTTTCCACCCCGTCCAACGCCATTGTCTATGGTTCAGGCAAAGTTCCGATCACGGCCATGCTCACTGCTGGGGTAATCCTTGATATCCTCAGCACGCTCGTGATCTTCTTAGGGCTGAGAATTTTGTGCCCTTTACTGGATCTGATTTGAAATAATTCTCATCTTCAGACGATGTGCGGGAAAAATTTTTTTAGATCTGGTGAAACTATCATTCACAGCCCCAATTCGATCAATTGAGTGATAGATTTTCTTCAATCTGAACCTGTTGTCGCTAATATTCTCCACAAAAATATGATTGATTTTCGAAATGCAATTCGCTATTTTTGATCCTCACAGCAAGCGGTCGATCCAGCTTGGCAGCGGGATGCGATAATAGGCTGTGCAAATCGGGAAGGGGCAAGCTATGGGTGATAAAAATCCTCTGGAAGAGATTCGAAATCAAAAACTGAACTGGGAAAATACTGTGGTCCAACCCACGCTGAATAAATTTGCAGAACGAAAAACCCAGTTTGTTACTGGATCATCGGATCCGATCGATCGATTGTACACTCCAGTCGATATCGGAAATTTCGATTATTTGCGCGATCTGGGTTTTCCGGGCCAATATCCATTCACACGAGGGGTTCAGCCCACCATGTATCGCGGCAAATTGTGGACGATGCGCCAATATGCTGGCTTCGGCACAGCAGAGGAATCGAACCGCCGATACAAATATCTGCTTTCCCAGGGGCAAACTGGCTTATCTGTTGCATTTGATCTGCCGACCCAAATCGGCTATGACTCGGACAATCCGATTTGCGCTGGCGAAGTGGGTAAGGTCGGTGTGGCGATTGACACCTTGGAGGACATGGAAACGCTATTCGCAGGCATCCCGCTGGACAAAGTTTCCACTTCGATGACGATCAATGCCCCAGCCGCAGTACTATTGGCAATGTATATCGTTGTGGCTGAGCGACAGGGGGTGGCCGCCAGCCAGCTATCAGGAACGATCCAGAACGATATTTTGAAAGAATACGTAGCCCGCGGAACCTATATTTTTCCCCCTCGGCCTTCGATGCGACTCATTACCGATATCTTTTCTTATTGTTCGAAACACCTTCCAAAGTGGAACATGATCAGCATCTCAGGCTATCATATTCGGGAAGCCGGAGCCACCGCCGCCCAGGAGATCGGGTTCACATTAGCCAATGCCATCGCCTATGTCCAGGCTGCGATTGATGCAGGATTATCAGTGGATGACTTTGCAGGGAGATTATCGTTTTTTTTCAATGCCCACAATGATCTATTGGAAGAGATCGCCAAATTTCGAGCGGCTCGACGTCTTTGGGCGAAAATCATGAAGCATCGATTTGGCGCCAAAGAAGAGAAATCCATGATGCTGCGCTTTCATACCCAGACTGCTGGTTCAACATTGACGGCACAGCAACCGATGAACAACATCATTCGCGTTACTATTCAGACCTTGGCCGCTGTCCTTGGCGGAACACAAAGCCTCCATACCAATAGCTATGATGAGGCACTGGCTTTGCCCTCAGAACAATCTGTGGAAATAGCGCTCCGCACGCAACAGATCGTCGCTTACGAATCCGGCGTCGCCGAGACCATTGATCCCTTGGCTGGCTCCTATTACATCGAAGCCAAAACCAATGCGCTCGAATCAGCGGCCCAAAAATATATCGATGCGATCGATGCCATGGGCGGCGTAATTCCAGCCATCGAAAAGGGATACATCCAGCAAGAGATCCAGCGTTCCGCCTATCGGTATTTAAAAGAGCTGGAACAATCCGAACGGATCGTTGTAGGGGTTAACAAGTTCAAAACTGAAAAGCAATACCGGCCTGAGCTGCTGAAAGTTGATATGGCGATTCAACAACAACAGGTTGATCGCCTCATCCAGGTGAAACGCCAGCGCAATGCCGCAGCCGTCGCACAATCGTTACAGCATCTCAAAGCGGTGGCTCATAGTAATGGCAATCTTATGCCAGCAATTATCGAGGCAGTGAGGGTCTACGCAACCATCGGCGAGATCTGTGATGTCTTGCGAAGCGTGTTTGGAGAATATAAAGAAACGGTTGTCATGTAAAGATGAATTATCGGCCATGAGTAACCAGTCTTAAATCGCTTGTACAGGTTCGAACAAGCGATGAGAATGCTGGGTATCTTGGACCGCTAACAATTTTTAGAAGTCGAAGATTAAGAGAAGGAACAAACAAAAGTGATTCGTCCAAAACAAATTGGAGTTATCATCTTTCTACTCTTGATTGCCGGCCACTTAGCAATGGGACAATCGGTTAATGTGCCGCTGGAACACTGGTGTTATCAATTCTTAGAACGAATGGAAGCCAAGGGATTGTTCGAGTCGACAAGCATTCGGGCGCTGCCGCTATCACGGATGGAATTGGCGAAAATTTTGGCCCAAATTGAAGGAAGAGCGCAACACTCACGATACAGCTTAACGACTACAGAGCGAGATCAACTGGAGCAACTCAAAGGAGAATTCCATGAAGAACTAACAGCCCTGGATGTCAAATTCAATCCTGGCCTAAAGGAGCGGCATCTGGTATCCTGGTCAGAGCATGATTACACCATCCATGCGGATTTTGATTTTGGTTTTCGATTAGATGTCAACCGCGGGGATCAATATCCGAAAGCCGAGCGGACCTCTCATACCACATTGGGAGGCGTTCTCAGGGGACAATTGAAGAACAGCCTGGGCTTTCATGTCTTCGTGCGCAATACGATCCATCGCGGATTGGAGTCTGTTGAACGGAACTTCGATCCCTCCCGAGGCACACCGATCAATTATGCGGGCAAGAATGCATACACCGATGAAGCCATCGCATATTTGGTCTGGAAACTTCCCTGGTTCCAATTGCAGATCGGCCGTGATCGCGCCAAATGGGGACCGGGTTATCATGGCAGCCTGATGCTCTCGGCTCAGAATCCGCTGTTCGATATTATCAAGTTGACTGCCCAATATCGCAGATTCAATTTCACCAGTCTTCATGCCCATCTAAATAGCAGCCTGGGGAAAAAATACCTGGCTGCCCATCGACTCGAGATCCAAGTCACCCCCTGGCTCCTGCTGGCTGGCAGCGAGGCGGTTGTCTATGGCAATCGGGGCATCGAGTTCCAATATTTGAATCCGCTCATGCCCTATCATGTGGCCGAACATCATCTCGGCGATCGCGATAACAACACCATTGGCTTCGATGTCACGATGTTTCCAGTCCGCACGCTGAAAACTTATTTTGAGCTGTTCATCGATGATTATACCCTGTCGCGAAGCGTTTTCCTATATTACGGGAACAAGTTCGCCTTTCTGGCTGGTGGCCTATGGCTCGATCCTCTGGGGCTTACCAATAGCGACCTTCGCATCGAATACGCGCGCGTGGAGCCGTTCGTCTACACCCATGAGCGTCCGATCAATATCTATCAAAATTACAACCAATGCATGGGCCATTGGCTCGGACCGAATGCGGACGACTGGTTTTTTGAGACAAATTATAGCCCCAATCGCGATCTGCGATTCAGCGGCTCGATCGACCTGATTCGCAAAGGTGCTGGTCAATTGACGCGACCCTGGGATATTCCAGATGGCACGCGAAAACGTTTCTTATCTGGAGTGGTAGAGAAACGACAGATCTTTGGTTTAAAGGTGACCGACCAGATCTTTCGCGATGCCTTTCTCTCACTTAATGCCTATTGGATCAATTCACAAAATCTCCAGCAGATCAAAGGAAAAAATGCGCTCGATCGCCAAATTAACTTCACTTTGTTAATAAACTATTGATACCGTTCACGAGCGTTGCTTTGAGCGGACAAAGGGGTAGTTAAAATCGATATAGCTGAGGTAACTAATCTTTCAGATTGATCGAATAATCACCGTACCAAACTTTTTTTCGAGGGTCAGCCCGCAGCTCCTATCCTCTTGGAAAAATCACAAACCATGAGTCCCTTTGCGCTTTTTAAAGCCAAAGCGATTTACTAATTTGCTTTTTTCGGAACTGAGCAATTTTAGATTAGGAGATTACCAATATGATTAAACAGATCGATCATCTCGGAATTGCTGTGAAAGATTTGGATCGACAAATTAAATTTTATTCGGATATATTTGGCATGAAATTTTTGGGCATCGAAGAAGTCCCAGATCAAAAAGTCCGGGTGGGAATTTTCAGATTGGGTGAGCTACGGATTGAATTGTTGGAGCCGACTTCAGAAGATAGCCCCATTGCGAAATTTTTGTCTCAACGGGGCGAAGGATTCCACCATATCGCTTATCAAGTCGATAACTTAGCTGAAGATTTGAAACGTCTCTCGGAACGTGGGATTCAGCTTATCGATCAAACGCCTAAAATTGGAGCTGTCGGTCATCAAATCGCATTCCTCCATCCCCGTTCGACGTTTGGCATTCTCACCGAACTATGTCAGATCTGAAATCAAAAAGCGCAAATCGAGAAAAATTCATTATCGAGGATTTCCCGCATTTTCTCTCAGGTTCCTTGTGTTGGGCAGTTTCTTAACCAAGCAGTGATTCACAATAACTCGCAGACGCCAACCGCTCGATTTCAAAATTGTCACCGATGATTTTTTAGGCCAATGATATTGATCATCAACCAAATTCGCAATGGCATATTATCAATTGGCGCAATCTATAACCAATTAGGCTAACGTTTGGTCGCTCACTTTGGCGAAGCTTTCGAAGCATCGCTATCGTTGCAGTTCCCTTTTCGTTTCATGAATTCCTCTAATGTCATTTTTTTCTCCCAACATTTCTGGTCGATATAATCCAGAATATAGCCAAATTGCTCGGCGGGAATATATCCCGGCAACACCGTGATCACCTCATGTTGCGGAGAAATGAACGCCAGAGATGGGAAACCCGTTACTTGAAACGCGCGGGTGAGCTCAATGTGATTGAATGTATGTCCCTTGAAAGTTACTTTCTGATTTGGATCTTCCGCATTGATCCTCACTGTCACAAATCGATCGCTCAATTTTCGAGCAACGTCAGGATGATTGAACGTCTTTTCGTCCATCACTTTGCACCAATGACACCAGTCAGTGTAAAAATCAACGATCATATTCTTATTTTCTTTGGCTGCTTTCTCCAATCCCTGATTAAAGCTAATGGTGAAATTCCGATGTTCCACTTGCTTACCTTGCGAAGGTGGCGTCGACTTCTTGTTTTGTGCTATGGATTCATTGGTGGCATCGGAGCAACTCAAAATGAGCAGCGCAAAGATTGCAAATAATAAGCTCAATTTTCTATTCATAGTGATCCTCCACATGTTCAATAAGATTAAATGGGAGCAAATTTCAAAATGCTATTATTAAACGATCCGCTAAAAAAATAAATCAGCTTCATTTTTTTGCTATTGCATTGACTAAAAATACCATTCTGAAATAAAATGACAAAGAAGTGCTCGCAAAGCCTCCGGCTATTGCAATTATGATGCTCAGGAAAACGGTCCAGATGAACTACATCCTGTCGCGCCTGATGAATGACCACCTATTGTTCCGCTGGTACCAAAGGCTGAGAAAATGCGCTGCGGATTTGGCTCCCCGCAGACAGGACAAATAAGCCCTTCTGAACTCCCTCCAATGGATTGAAAAACATCAAAAATCTTTTCGCACTTTTTGCACTTGTACTCATAAATTGGCATCTCAACTTCCCTCTAATTTTCCATTTCATTTCCTTTATTATGCTTCAATTCCTTGTCATGACGATCAGACTGAAAGTCACAGGCATTGGACATTCAGGTCGGAATGCCAAGCCGCGGCAGAACAAATCGCATCAACAAAAAGTATGCAGCAATAAATAGAAGCGGAGTAATAATATCCATTCAACTCTCCTTTTCTGAGTTATCCCTTTTCTTTTTAGCGGTGCCCCAAACCAACACTAATGCGAATAAGGCACCATAACCAGTGCTGATCCAGGGATTGCTTGTGATAGGGCAGGTTCCAGTTCGGCAACCAACATAGTAATAATACGCATATCCCAGAACACCTCCCACCACTACAATGAGCGCTTTAAAAATGTAAGATTTCATGATTGTTTTCCTCTCGATTAACCACCGATCAATTACGCTTAATTCTTTTGACTTGATAAAACAAGACCAGAGAGCTTAGCAAGATCATGATCGTGGAACCCATAATAATCAACTGATTTGTCAGGATGGACCGAATTCGCACTATCGATTTTCGTTTCTATTTTAGCTATCCAATCTCTTCCGATTGCTATTTCCTAACCAATCAATCGATCGAATTATAAAATTCTCGGTAAAAGAACCTCACCTATTTCAAGTCGTTGCCCCTAACCTATTTGAAAGCGTTTCGCTATTTTAGATGTAATTTCCAAACCAAGGATTCAATGATTTATTAATTTTAAAAAATTCTCTTGCAAATGAGCGAGAATCTTTTTAGTTTTATTTCCGTTCATATTCAAATTAGCAATCAAGAAATATGGTCACCAATAAAAATTTCGTATGAAAGTGAATGTGTTGATTCCTGACCATCGAAATAGATCTTATTATTTGATCGTGCTTCTGCTATTTCTCTTGTTGATTAGATCGCAAGCCATATTATCAGATCCAATAACGGCTGGAGTCAACGTCCAATTCAGCGGCGCTATTGATGAAGGTAGAACCCATGCCATCGATCGCGTAAAATTGATCGAGCCCGATTCTGCCAGCCAAGTCAACAGCTCCTTCCCCACCTTCCGCTGGCGAGCGATTTCAAAAAATCGTCAAGTGAATTATCGCCTATTGATCGCCAAAACCGACGGTAAGGTCGTTTTAGACCGCTGGGTTGGAAATGATACTAGTTTCACAATTACCGAACCCAACTTGATTGAAGACCTGAAACTTTATAATTGGTTAATCTATGCCGTCATTGAGGATCGTCAAATTCAAAGCTCGGTGTGGTCGTTTTGGGTCGATCAGAATAAAGTAACCGATTTGAATATTTCTCATTTGAATTTGATTTCTCCCAGATCACAATATCGTCCTGGAGATGAAATTGTCGTGCGCGCCACCATCCATAACTCTGGGCCAGTGGCTGCCAAGGGAGCTTATGTGCTTTTATATAGCGGCAATCCGAACAGCAACTATTTCCACTATGCTGCGTTTCGCAGGACCGTGTTGCTGGACACGATATTTATCGCACCTCTTCCAGTAGGTACCTCAAGAGAGCTAACGCTCTCCGCAAATTTGCCCGCTGGATTAAATCGGCTGTTCGTGCGGGTCGAGCCTGCTCCAGGATTTCGGGACGTCATAATTCCAAATAATTTCACCACTGGTATCGCCATCCAAACTGATCCCAGGCGATTGGTATTCAAATCACTTTTCATTGTCTATTCTCAGTATCTAACTCCCAATGAGGGTCTAAAAATCCTCAGCAGCAGGGAACAACAAGAGATCCTCCAAGCCATCAACAATTTCCAACAATATATTTGGAACTCCACCTACGCGCTTCAGATAAAATCGGATACGCTCTGGATGGCCCGTCCTCTCACGATCCATGACTTTACTAAAAAAGATGATGCGTGGGGTTACTATTTATCTCCCCGGCCAGTCCAAACCGATCTAAGCAATCGCTCTATTCGCCAACAGGATTATGATATTCTGGTCGTTATCTATTGCTGGTGGAACTCGCAATCGACGTGGTCAGGGTATTCGGGCTACATATTCCGCGATACGCGTTCCTTAAAACAGAAACCAGCTATTATCGCCCAGCCAATCGTTCCTGGACACCCTCTGGACGAAACGATCCTCATCCATGAATTTTTGCACTATTTGGACAATCGTTATGAAGCACTGGGAGAACCCCGATTCTATTCGCCACATCATCGAATTCTTTATACCACCTTCGATCGGGATGAGGACTATTACCGATGGATTCTTGAGACCTGGCCTACGGAATGGTGGTTCAAGCTTGATGTCGGACAAATTGTTGCCTCTTCCAACCAGGCAACCATGGCATCGAAAATACAATCACAGATCGATCCCAACATACCCATGTTTCTTCAGAATTATCCCAATCCCTTTCATCAAACGACAACTATCAGCTTCTCCGTTCCAGCTAATGATTCGTCTGACGGACCGATGAAGGTGCGGCTGGTTGTTTACGACCGTTTGGGCAAGTTGGCGACGATTCTGCTGGACCAAATGCTCGCACCCGGCAACTATGACGTCACCTGGGATGGGAGAGATCTCCACGGAACTCTGTTGGCCAGCGGCATCTATTTTTATCAGCTAATTTTGCCCACTCAAAGGCAGGCAAAAAAAATGTTGTTGCTTCGATAACAGTTGCTTGAGATTTTTGCTTGGATCCAGATCAGTAGAGCGCGTTAGACTATCAATATGCGGTAGTGGATCATCAGCAATATGCAATCTATTCCCGTTTAAATCACGTTTTCAACAACTATCACCCTATTCAGGAGATGACGAATGGAATTAAAACTGTACGTCTATAAAGCGCGGGTCGTAGAGGTTTACGATGGCGATACCTGCACTGTTGATATCGATTTAGGATTGCACACGTGGATTCATGGAGAGAAAATTCGTTTGGCCCGCATCAATGCTCCCGAAATCCGCGGCCCAGAGCGGCCCCAAGGACTGGCCTCAAGAGATCATTTGAGACAGCTCATTCTTGATCGCCAAATCATTTTAGAAACGATTAAAGACGTGAAAGAAAAATACGGTCGCTATCTTGGCGAAATTTGGATCCAGGATGAAAACGGCCAATATTTCAATGTCAACGATCGGATGGTTCAGGATGGGCATGCGGTATATTCTGAGGACAATTAATACCTGCCCGTAATGCGCCCTTTGGCTGATCGCTTTCTTATGCTGAATTCTTAGGTCTGAAGCGCTTAGATTTCTGAAGGATCAAAATGTTTGAGTCATTCCGAACGCAGCGCAGCGAAGTGTGGAATCTTTATTTCTCACGAGATCAATTAACTGAACAGATTCCTCGCTTCGCTCGGAATGACTGGTTGATCGAATCTGTTGCTTTCTTATGATTGAATTCTTAACTGTAAAGTGCTTAGATTTCTGAAGGATCAAAATCTTTGAGTCACTCCGAGCGCGGCGCAGCGAAGTGAGGAATCTTTATTTCTCACGAGATCAATTAACTGAACAGATTCCTCGCTTCGCTCGGAATGACTGGTTTAGAGAATTTGCAGGAATATATTGAAGAGTTGCCAGAGGTAAAAATGCATTTCAAGTTCTCCAGCGCGGCAACATTTGCCCGCTAAGCAAAGTTATCTTGCCGTTTTTAGCGAACCTGTTTCCGACACAAAACGAACCAGGACAAAGCAAATTTTAGCTGAACGCATAAATGCCTATTACCATCCCACCACTTGACGATAGAACGGCAGCAATTCCTCGGCCATCATCTGATGTTCTTTTCGGTCCGGATGCCCTGTACAGCCTTTGCCATACGGACGCGAGAAAAAGAATAGATGGATTTTATCATTGTTCATGCTGTCATGGAAATGTTGAGCAATGGCAGTCAAATAGCTGCACAATTTGCGCCCTTTCTCTGGTGCAATGGCCGGGCTGCTCAGGCAGCAAATCCGTGCTTTGGGATAGCGTTTTCGGATCATTTGAATGAACTGAATGTAGCTATTGACAAACGTCGCTGAATCAAGCTCGGCTCGTTGATACGAACCATCCCCATCGGAAAAATCATTGGTACCCAGGCAGATCGAGATCAAATCAGGAATGAACGTACTATCGTTCCAAGCAAAAGATGAATCCTTGTTGAGATACAAATTTTGATAAACATCGGGCATGGTTGGCCCTGGAGAATTCCAATTGCGGCAGATGCCAATGCCCGAAACCGAGCTAAGCAACCAATCGGCATTTAAAGCTCGCGCGACCTGCGGTCCATATGCCAAATAAGCGTTGTGTTGATCATACCAAGTTCCAGAGTCACAAGACACTGTTTCCGTATCCAGCCCCATGCCGCAAGTGATGGAATTGCCGATGAACTCGATTTTATGTTGCAGCTTATCCGTTATGGGCAACAGCGCCTCACAACGGATGCCTGCCAAAGCAATGTAGCCGGTCTGCGACTCGGTGGCCTTGCAAACCAGGAGCGAGTGCTCCCCAGCGCTAATATCCTGAACCACAGTGTATTCTGTTTGAGTGTTCGTAACCTTAATTCTCCCCAGATACTGGCCATCCAGTTCGACTGCAAGATATCCGTGATTGCCCCACAAGCCTTGATCCTCCAGCAGAAGCGCGCAAGATCGGCCCTTAAATTTCACCTGAAAGTACGCTCCGGCACCGCTGAGTTTAGGCTTTTGGGGCTCGGTAAAATCGATGCGGCCAACATAACGGATATTTGGATGATTAGCAGCATAAAAATTTTGAGATGCTGATAAAATATTTTGATAACAAACAACAAGCAAAGCCATGGATGAGACAACGATTATCAAGCTCGGTCTTCTTTTCAAGACTTTTTCTCCAAATTGGTCTCTCATTGATTCAGAACACCTCTACTGCGCCATTTCTTTCAATTATAGAGGCGGAAGGAACTTTTTTAAATTGATATCGGACCATTTACCTCACATAATCATTTTACCCACCGATTCAAAAATTCAACCGCCTCATGGGGATTGGGGGAATAAAAGTCTGCGCCGATGCGATCGCAGAATTCCTGCGTGATCGGAGCCCCGCCTACCAGCACTTTTATTTCAGGATATCTTTCTTTGATGGCCTTGACGCTATTCGCCATATTGGGCATCGTGGTGGTTAACAAAGCCGAGAGGCCAACAGAACACCCTGGGTGCTGTGAAATCGCTTCCAAAAATTTATGGGTCGGCACATCCACTCCGAGATCGATCACCTCAAATCCACCGCCACGGATCATCATTGAGACGAGATTTTTGCCAATATCGTGGAGATCTCCAGCGACAGTTCCTATGACGAATGTGCCCTTATGTTTCACCTGAGAGGACTCGATAAAAGGACGGATATGTTTGAGTACCGCATTCATGGCCTCGCCAGAAATGATGAGATTGGTGACAAACGCTTTTCCTTCGCTGAACTCCTTGCCAACGCGATCCATGCCCCTCATACAGGCCTCTAATAGGACGAACGGCTCAATCCCTTCTTTAATGGCTTGGGCAGCTAACTCGTCCGCGCCATCCTGATCTTTCATATCCGGCGGGAACCAGGCGGATCGAGAAACTTTTCCCTTAGCTACACATAATGCAATCTTTTCGACGATGTCTTCCATATTCGTTCTCCCTACCTTTTAACACAACTGGACTGCTTGGAGCAAATCAATAATTAAAATTTTAAATCAAAGACAAAGTTAGTAGCGCAATAATTCTCCTCAAAATGATTCGCTCTATTCGTCCAATAGGTGAATTTATCGGCTAATAAATCAGCGAAATTCAAAGTCAGAAATTTCCGTCATGTTCAATATCCAAAGGCCTTCTATTTGACCTGCTGAATGATAGTCGGCGTAATGCTCTCCCACATCACAGGCATCAAATGGATGCCCCGAACTCCTTCGATCGTTCTCAACGTCTGGATAATTTCCACAGCGATCTGTATCCCTTCTTCTTTGGGGTCGCTCGCTTGATTCATTCGCTCGACATATTCATCACTGATCTTGACTCCAGGGACCTCCTGCTTCATATAAAGCAAAGCTTTGGCCGATTTCACTGGCATGACTCCAGCCAAAATTGCAGCTCGTTTATGGAGCCCCATCTCTACTACCCGATCCATCCATTTAGAAAACAGTTCTAAATCAAAAACTGGTTGAGTCTGGATGAAACGAGCGCCAGCTTCGATTTTTTTGAACAGACGGATAAGCCTCATTTCGAACGGCTGCGCAAAGGGATTAGCGGCAGCGCCGATGAGAAAATCGGTCGTCTTCTTCATCTCAAGGCCAGATAGGAGAAAACCGCGATTCAGCTTGGCTACCGTGGCGACCAGTTGGATGGAATCGAGATCGAATACGCCCCGGGCTTCTGGTTGATCGCCAAAGGTCTGATGATCGCCAGTCAGGCAGAGCACGTTGGAGATGCCCAAGGCAGCCGCACCCAAAAGATCGCTTTGGATGGCTAATCGGTTGCGATCTCGGCAAGTCATCTGAATGATCGGCTCCACACCCTCATCGAGAAGAATCTTGGCTGAGGCGATGCTCGATAACCGGACAATCGCCGTCTGATTATCCGTGATATTCACGGCATCGACATAGCCTTTGAAGTATTGGGCCTTGTTCCGAATCACGTCCCCATCGCAGCTCTGTGGCGGACCAATCTCACCGCACCAGACAAATTGACCCGACTCAATCTTCTGCCTCAACGTCATGCCCAATAATCTCCCTCACTTTCTGCCGATCGTTTCGAACCAACCAAATGGGACCCGCGATCCGCTTCCTGAAAACGTTCAGCCATGCCGAGGTCCCCTCTAAATTCCAATTATGAATTTTGTTGACTTTGTACAATAAGCTGAGACGCCGAAATCGCCGAGATCGATGATAGATACGATACCAGACGCACTTTCGCTCTGGATAAACTTCGCACGAGCCATCCTCCCCAGTTCCACCGCAAGGGCCATTCCGAAGCCGCTTGGGACAATTTTGACAACAAATAAACGCGGTCGAGGAGAGAATGCACTCGCCGCAGTGTTGGCAATGGAAGAGTGGCACTTTGATCGTACTTTCAAACAACAACATCAGGCGGGAAAATCTCCGCTCCCGTGCCGAAATCGCCGGCTTGTTGAATGTCACCAAATCGCTCAACAATTTCGTTCCCTTTAACTAAAATTTTGATCACATGCATCATTTTGGATCTGAATCAAGGCCTGTTAAACCTATTCCAATTTTCTGATCACCTCAAATGAATTTCAAAAAACTATCAGATTCTCCTCCGCGATATTTCCCAGGCTATGAGACACGCACTCCATTTGTGATCTCGATGCTCTCCGATTATGCCTTTTTGATCGGATCATGAAAAATACATCATGACTCTCATGATCACCTCCACCCCATCCATACGAAGCACATCCTTTAGACATTGCATGGCAGGATCATCATCCGGGAGCAGCGCATATTTGCGTTTCACTGAGCCAACGATGAAATTCAACCCTAACGGCATCGCCATGGTCAGAAATGCGCTCTCCAGAGGACCTTTCACTGGCGATCCATCCGGTTTCTTCGATGGTAACATGGCCGTGAAATTGCTCAATCCCACTGAAATGTTGATCTCAGCGAAATCTGGATCCTGATGGATCAATTCGAGCACTTTCATCAGCCGTTTGAAATACCCTTTAGAATCGCTACCAATGGGCATAATCCCAGGATCAAGAATAAGCTGATTATTGGTTACGTTTTTGATCCGTTCCCGAGCGATTTTCACGATGGATTTTGCTGTCGCATAGATTTGTTCGGCAGTTTGATTCATCACCACTTCGCCAGACTCGTCCCTTCCTTCCGTCAATAACAAAATCGGGATAAACGGTTGGATGGCGAAAAGATCGAACATTTCCAGTCGCGCTTCGGAGATCGAATTGAGGATGGGCATCCGATTGCCAGCGCGATCGGGATTATAAGCTTTTAAACCTGCTGCGGCGATATCTGGATCTGGGGTGTCAATTGATAGAGGGACTGTGACCTGCTCCTGGATTTTTTTAACAACATTTGCCATAAACTCTGGTGTGCGTGGTCCAACATTGACATCGATGTAGGCAGCGCCTCGTTCCGCTTGAAACTTCGCCAGCTCTACAATCCCGTCAATATTGTTCGCCTCAAATAACTCATGAGTGGATGGCACGGAGTCATTAATAGACTCACCAATAATTGTTAGTCCCGAGATGCCCATTGAATTTACCTCCATTTATTTCAATTCATCCTGCTCCTACAGTTCATCCAGTCCAACAAGCTCAATAATATAAAAAATCATCCACTCTTGGCACGACCCCATGAGCGTCTGTTTCAGGATTGCCCTTTGATGTTCGTTTTCGCCGTGTCAGAAGAAATCATCGGCTGGATGGCGATCCTTCTCATGCCATTCATTAATACGCTGGTATGAAGTAACGATTTCACAGGGGTGCTGTGATGAATAGGACGGCTGACTTTTTTGGGGGAGTAATATAATATAAATTTCGCGCCAATGCAAGCGAAAATTCGATTTTCATTGCATAGCCAATGCTAAGAGAGATCGAATTTTATCATATCATAATTTTGGCGTGTTAGCCCTTTACCTGATTGGACAATTGACATCACCTGCAAATTTTCTTCGTTATCCAATCACCAAGATTGCCGCACATTTGATAGCTGATAATTTACAAGTCGGTCAAAATCGACCTGGGATAGGATTTTGGATGATGTTATGTTCTATGCAAATGGGACTTCAATATGGCTGCTGACCATAAGGGACAGCCGCTCTCTGATCCGATATTTGCTTTCAAAGATTACTGAAGAACAATCGCCTTTTCGTTGCCGTCATATAAAACTGTTACATCCGGTATGATCTGAAAATTCAAGCCAACCGGTTTTTGCGGCTGGATAAAAACGATCTCGAAAGTCCGTTTTTGCAGCATCCCAGGGAAATCCCCTTGCCGCTGGCCGACGTACAAAGCTCGTTTTTGTTCATGATAACGAAATGGGATGATGGCGAATTGGCCGAGCTCATATTTGTAGTTAATGCCCTCGTCCTCATAAAGCGTAAACGAACCATCTGCTCCTGCATAAACAAACAGCCGAATTGGCTCTGCCGGCTTTTCCATGGCGTATTGAATTTCTGGACCGCACGGCAAAATCGAGCCAGCCCTGACAAAAATAGGGATATCTGTATACGGAGCGTCCGCCGTTATGGTCTGACCTCCTTTGAAATAGCGACCAGACTTCAGCTCGTACCAACCTGTTCCAGCAGGGAGATATACGCGACGCGACCTGGCATGATATTCAGTAATTGGATTAACTAACAAAGCAGGCCCGAACATAAATTGATCGCCAATATTTAGCACATTTGGATCATTTTGGAAATCCATGATCAAGGCGCGCATTATGGTGTAATGCTGATGGGTAACCATGCCTGCCAGCGAGTAAACATAAGGCATGAGCCGATAGCGTAGCTTATCATAAGCCAGCATGGATTGATAGGCAAGGTGATCCTCCGGTGCGACATGGAATATTTCGCGATAAGGAAATTGGCCGTGCACGCGAAAAATCGGGCAAAATGCGCCAAACTGAAACCAACGAGTCATCAGTTCGCGCCACTCTTCGAGATCCGCCTCGTTGGGGCGTTCAAACCGCGGCTCCACTGCAAAGCCGCCAATATCCGTGGTCCAATAAGGAATACCAGAAAGGCAGAAATTTAATCCAGCCGGGATCTGGACTTTCAGGTCGTACCAACGGGCTGCCACATCGCCGCTCCAGGTTGCGGCAGCATAGCGCTGTTGACCAGCGAACGCTGAACGGGTAAGGATAAACGCTCGCTGATCTGGTTTCGTCTGGCGCTGATGCTCGTAGATGCCTTTCGCGTTCATCAGCGAATAAGTATTCAGATAGCGAGCCGCGCTGCCCAGAGCCGTCGGGCCTTGGCGCAAAATGGTCTCCTCCCGCGACAAATTGGATTGGATATCTGGTTCCGTACAATCCAGCCACCAGGCATCGATCCCCTTGGAGAACAACTTGTCATTGATCTGGCGCCAATATAACTCCCGCGCCCCTTCTGAATAGGGATCATAAAATGTCGAAAGATACCCAGGACCCACCCAATCCCGTTGACCCTGCTCGACGTTTCTCATATAAAGCCAGCCAGCGTTTTTGAATTGATTGTAATGCTCCGTCCCAACGTAGAATTTAGGCCAGACCGAGATCATGATATGAGCGTTCAGGCGATGATGCAATTCATCGATCATCCCCACTGGATCTGGGTAGCGGGAAGGATCAAACTCGTGGCTGCCCCATTGGTCCTCAGGCCAATAAAACCAATCCTGCACGATATTGTCCAGCGGGATCCCGCGCTGGCGAAACTCGCGGACAACCGAGAGCAACTCGTCCTGGGTCCGATACCGCTCGCGGCATTGCCAGAGGCCCATCGCCCATTTGGGCATCATTGGCGCCTGACCTGTAATTTCTCTATAACCAGCAATCACCTCATCCAAATTATCGCCATGGATAAAATAATAGTCAATTTGATCCGCCACCTCAGAGTAAAGCGACAGGCGCTGCTGGTATATTTTTTCTTCTGGGCCGAGGCATTTCAAACCGATGAACCCTCCATCGGGAATCCATTCGATCTTGATCGCATAGCGCTCCCCAGGTTTCATATCCAATTTGAGCAGATGGGTCCACGGCAGCCAGTTCTGACGCCACGAATCCACCACCAGCTCGCCATTGAGCCACATTTTTGTATAACCAGAACAATAAAGCCGAAACTTATGAACCCCTGTTTCATGACATTCAATCGAGCCGCTCCAACGTACGCTTTTCACGTTCTCATGAAATCCATCTGGAAAGGGATCATTAACATCGATAAATTCATGCTCAATCCTCGATTCTGGCCGCGAAGTGTATCGCGATTCGAAATTTCGATCGTGAAAATACTCGGCAGTCAAAACTCCAAAACTGCCATCGCTGCCATATAATTTCAGCGTCGCAAGCGATTGAAACTCCCGAATATCTCCAAATTTGGTCCGAGAGTTATTATCCCACAGAACACCATACCCTCGACTGGATACTAGGAATGGAACCACAGCCACGATGTTGCATTGCCATAAATCAACGTCGTGGCCCTTGTAATTCATGACGCCATTCTGGTGCTGACCAAGGCCGTAGAATGCTTCATCATTATGCGAATCGAAGAGTTGCTGAATGTGAAACGTCTGTTCGCCAAGCACCTCTGCTGGGGTAATAATTTTGCCACCCTGAGACGTTTCTTTGAGCAACAAGCGGCCGTTCCTATCATAAAATGCAACTGCCCCAGTCCGTCGATGCACCTGAACGATCAGGTCCGTGGTTGAAATTTCCGTCCAAACCCCTTTATCTTTGATAGACCAGATCACAGGATCCCAAGTTGTCTTCGTGACCATTAGACTGGGGCGGGCAGAAAATGAACGATTTGGGGATGCCAATACCCGAATGATATTCGCATCACAAACTTGAATTTTTAGCCATTGCGCATCGGTTGGCTTCTTCTTAAGAAATTCAAAAAGCACTCCGTCAGTTTGTTTCTGGTAAGCGGAGAGGCTATTTTGAAAAATGATCCCCATCATCGTTATTAGCGAAAGAGATCTCTTTAGGTTTTGTAATGGAGAGCTCATAAGCTTTTGTTCAAATGGATTCGTCCTAACATCATGCCAGAAAGACACTCTAATTATCTCGGCAGATATCTGATCCTCTATTGTTTTGCAATGATGATGAAAGTCTTTCGCAGAAGTCCAGCAAATAATGGTTTAGGAGGCGACTCCATTTCACCCATTCATCGCCTCCCTACCCTCATCCCACATAGACCAGTACTAACCTTACAAATGCGATAGTCTCTTTTGTTTTAATCAACAACCCGTCTTGAGTTGCTTGTCTTCCGGCAAGGGAATTGGTTTCTATTCATAGGGTGAATAGATTCCATTTTGCAGGACTTTGTTCGCACCCCAACTATGGCAATGGTCTGGCTGGATGCGATTTAATATAATCGATCAACTCATCTACCTGGGCAAACGCCAGTGCGCAATAGGTGTCGGCCGCTCCGTAGAAAATCGCAATTCGGCCTGTATCAGCATCCTGCAAGGTGGCGCAGGGGAAGGTCACGCTAGGCACGAATCCTACCGTCTCGTAGGGTTCCTCAGGGGTCAGTAGATAATTTTCGCAATCGACAATGACGCGCGAGGGATCATCGATGTCCAGCAACGCAGCCCCGATGCTATAAATATAGCCAGTACAAGTGAGGCAGACACCGTGATAGATCAATAACCAGCCTTCAGTAGTCTCAATCGGGATCGGACCAGCGCCGATTTTGAGGCTGCGCCACCAATAATGACCAGCCTTCATGACAAGACGATGTTTGCCCCAATAAGTCATGTCTGGGCTTTGGCTCAAATAAATATCGCCGAACGGGGTATGCCCATTGTCGCTGGGCCGATTGAGCATCACATAATTGCCATTGATCTTTCTCGGAAAAAGGACCCCATTCCGATTATAGGGCAAAAAAGCATTCTCAAGCTGGACAAATGTCTTAAAATCTTTGGTTCTGGCGATGCCGATCGTTGGTCCATGAAAATAATTGCACCAGGTGATGTAGTAAGTGCCCTCAATTTCCACCAATCGCGGGTCATAGCCATATAGGATCGGTTTGGCCGGCGTGCCGTCCTCGTTCTGAAAATGGATGATGTCCTCTTCAATTTGCCAGTGAATTCCGTCATTGCTGAAACCCAGATGTAGATTGGGATAGCCGTTCTTGTGATCCGCGCGAAACACACCGATGAATTCGCCTTGGTAGGGAATGATGGCACTGTTAAAAATCCGATCCGCCACCTTGATTGGTCGCCTCCCAACCACTGGATTTTTATCGTAGCGCCACATGATATCTGAGCTTCCCTTCGGCCGATCCTGCCAGGGTATGTTGGGTAATGGTTTACCAATGATCGTGTTGGTTTTCATGTTGTCTCCCTTTAGAATTAAATTCTTACATCCACCGTTTGAACGATTGCCAAGAATAATGCATTGACTTTGAACATTTGGCTCGCTCAATCCACATCAGTCAACTGCTTAATCATAGCTTGACATCTGTTTGGTTAAGAGCTTTCTCCCAATATTCAGCCCTTTCAAGAAAGGCATTTGTTATGACTAAAGTCTCAAGAAAATTTTTCGATTATATAAAAACCGTACGAAGGCCAACACCAAAATCAGCGTCATGGACGCTACCAGGAAAAAGCCGACTTTCTCGCCCCAGAAGCAGCGGGAAGGAACACTGACGATCCGCTCTGCCAACTGGTAAAAATTCATGATGTTCCAGACCATGTAGATGGTGATCGGGTTCATGCCCAACCAGACGAACGGCGTTGCCCATTTTTTCCAGCCCCGCATGTCCAAAATCCAATAGAACAACCCGAGTAGAACAAAACAGTAGCCACCGCCGACCAGCACATAGCTCGAGGTCCAGATTTTCTTGATAATTGGAAATTGCAGTCCCCAGAGATAACCAAGCACCAGCATGGCGATTCCGCCGCCGATGAAATAATAGGCTTTTTTCAATTGGGTAAGATTTTTGTTCAACAACAACAACGAGGCAAAGACGCCCAACAGACAGCTCCCAATGGCAGGCAGCGTGCTCAACAATCCCTCGGGATCCCATTTGCCATCCCATTTGAAAAATGGCAGATATTTCATATCCACCCAGTTCGCCCAGTTCTTTCCCTCAGCAAATGAGACCTCTCCAAATTCAGGGACGGGGATAAATGATAACCAGGCCCAATAACTGATGAGCAGCGCTGCAAAGGCGATGACCATTCCCCGCCAGCGGAAATGGATGAACAGAATAGAGGCGAATAGATAGGTGATTGCCAGTCGCTGCAACACGCCCAACAGACGGATCCCTTCCACCCCATTGCTGATGCCGCCGTAATAGATGATGCCCAATAGATACAACAGCACGGCTCGTTTTATCACTCGCCGATAGGCCGCATTTTTGCCCTGTTGCTCCAATATTTTTTGCAGTGAAAAGACGATGGACATGCCCACCACGAATTCAAATAGCGGAAAGATGAGGTCAAAAAAATGGAAACCTTCCCAAACAGCGTGATCCAACTGGGGGATCAAATGTTTTTCAGGCCAGCCGCCGATCCATTGAAACAAGGCACGGAAAAAGCTATCCCCGCCAACGATCCAAAACATGGTGAATCCACGTAACACATCCACAGAGATGTGGCGTTGAGAAATCGGATTCGAATCAGTTTCCACAAGCATCGGCTGTTCAGATTTGATCATTTTTTCCTCCCACCAATCTCATGGTTTATTATCGGATGAAATGATACTCTCTCCCATCAGTTTGAATTTTTCAGTTGCCTATTCCCCTCTGGCCTGTCGCCGCTCAATCAACTCGGCACCGATGGCTTTCATTTTGTCCTCATCCAGTTGATACAACCACATCAGGCCAAATGCAAGCAGACCGAGGCCTGCTGGGATCAAGCTGAACAGGAGGCGCAAGCCTCTGATACTCTCTGGCGATTGGGCTTGATTCGGCTCGAATCCCACCCGGGACATGAGACTGAGCGCCACGAAAGCGCCGAACGCCCATCCGATCTTCTGGGTCATGGTGGAAGCGGAGAACACAAGGCCGGTGGTGCGGCGGCCGCGCTTCCATTCGCCATAATCCGCCGTATCTGCATACATGGCCCATAATAAGACGCTGAGCGGCCCGCCGGTCATGGAACCCAAGATCTGAAACAAGAAGATCAATCCCAACTGTTTCGCGGTCAAAAAGTAGAACGCTGCCGTGCTGACAATGGCAATAGCGAACAATAACAGGAACGCGCGCTTCTTGCCGAGCAACTTCGCCACCCAACTGACCCCTAAAACGCCGATGAAAGCTGAAATCTGACCCACAGTATTAAAGGCAGAGGTGATTTCCTCAAACCCGTAATTGCGAGATTCCAAAAACGGTAGACGAAGCTCTTGCGTCCCAATGACATATTTAAAATAGTGCACAGTCACGCTGCTGCGAACGGCAACGAACAGGATGAATGTAATCGTAATAGCGAGCAAAATAAGCCAGGGCTGATTGGTGATCAATTCATACAAATCTTGTTTGACCGATGAGCGCTGATTTTTCGGCGGCTGGACCCGCTCGCGCGTTCCCAAAAAAGTAATCAAAAAGAAAATAACAGCCATCATGCCGTATATGATGAACGAGGCCTGCCAGCCTCTGGCGTCGCTGGGGGGGCCGAAAATCTGATTCAAAGAAGGATTATGCCCAAGCGCTTTTACCATGGGCAACAGCGTCGCTGAGACGATAATCCCTGCCGAAAATGCAAACAGAAATTTTACTGATGAGACAGTGGTACGTTCGAGCGAGTCGGCTGAAATCACGCCTAATAGCGCGGTGTAGGGGATATTAATGGCGGTGTATAACATCATGATCAAATTAAATGTCACATACGCCCAGATGATTTTTCCAGTCGGACCCAAGCTTGGCACAGTGAAGGTGAGCACGCCCACGACAGCGAACGGAACGCAGAGCCAGAGCAAATATGGACGAAATTTACCCCAGCGCGTCTTGGTCCGATCGGCAATCATACCCATGATCGGATCATTGATACCGTCCCATATGCGGCTAATCAGAAACATGGTGGCTGCCACGCTAGCCGGGATCAGAAAAACATCCGTGTAAAAAAAAGTAAAGTACAACATAAACGTCTGCCAATACAACACCGAAGCCAGATCGCCAAAGCCGTAGCATATTTTTTCCCAGAATGTAAGCTTTTGAGTTGGTAAGCGCATATCCACTCCTTCATTTTCGAACAGTCCCAAACTGAACCACCGAACCGTTTGATCCGCAAAACGATTCCAAGTTATTTTTTGCTTTCGGACATTCAATTAAATCGAATGCTATTATTCACACCTTTCCTGCTATGGAAGGCAAGGAGAGAACAATTCGGATGTTGCTGAATTTGATCCTTCCAGCTTTATCCGTGAAATTGGTAGCGTGGCAATTCGATTAAAAGAGTAAGCTGGCTATTATCCATAAACTCCGAACCTTCCTCTGGTCGCGCCCCATTGGTTAAGTGATCGCTTTTTCGTCGTGAATTAGGGGATGTCTCACAACTTGTAAGGCAGCTGAAATCGCCAATTTGCCCTAATCCGTCAATTTATTCCACCAAGTCTTTTTGAGGATCAGCGAAGTGATCACCAATACGACCGCAGCCTCGAAGAACGGAAGTTTTTCCCTGAGCACGATATAAATCGGGATGACCACCAACGAGGTCTGCCAGATCGTGCCGATGATGACATTAAATAGGTCCAATTTGAAATTCGCATCGGACTTGAAATTAGGATCTTGGGCCAGAACCTTCTGATGAATCGGTTTCCAGAAGCCCCAGGGCCGTACCTGGCGATAAAAATTGATCAGAACCTCTTCGTCCTCTGGCTTAGAGAAGAATGTGCCGAGCAAGCATCCAACAAGAGATAATACCAGGATAACTGGGAATGAGTACAGCGCATAGAGATTGGGCACAATTTCTGGATAGATCCAAAGATATAGGCCAGGGAACTTGGATAAGATGAGGGCCGCCGCGATGCCGGTCGCCATACCCCAGAAATAGCCATAGCCGTTGAAGCGCCACCAATACCACTTCAGCACATTGGCAGCAGTGTAACCACCCCACAGCGCAGAAACAATCCATTGCGTAACCTGGTTGATGTCTTTGGCATGAAACCCGAAAAAGATTCCGACCACAACAAATGCAAAGGAGACGAAATAACTCATGGTAATCAACGTCCGTCGGCTGGCATTGGGATTGATGTAGCGCTTGTAAATATCATTTACCACGTACGCCGGCGCAGCGTTCACTGTGGCAGCAAAGGTGGACATAAACGCCGCTAACAATCCAGCCAGGATCAATCCCAGAAGCCCCATCGGGATGAAATTCGAAAGCGTATAAGGCAGAATTTGCTCGAAATCGATGCCAGGTCCCATTTTCCTGAGTTCGGCGCTGAAAAACACCAGTGCCAAAACTGCAATGCCTGTGATCATAAGGTATCGGGTGGGAAATAAGCAGATTGAAACAAACCAGCTCATCTTGGAAGCTTCTTTAGGGCTTCGCGTGGCCAATACCCGTTGCATATCATAATTGGGGGCTGGGCCCGCCATGCTCACTAATATCCCTTTGAAGATCACCATCATCAAGAAGATTGTGAAAAGCGAGTAGCCATCATCGGCAATTTTTGTATTGACCGCCTCAATAAGGCCAGACCAATCGAGGTTCAGATGCCAGCCAAAAAACAGGTCCTTCCAGCCCGTTGGGACAGCGGCAGAAATCTGTGCTGGCGTAGTTTGCGATATTGCGATCAGGGCAACACCGATGCACGAAATAGTCATCACCATAAACTGCAGCAACTCGGTCACTACCACACTGTACATTCCACCAGCCACGACATAAATGGCAGTGATCAACATTAAGCTGGTCGCGTACCAGTTGGCATTGGCGACGGGATCCTCGGAAAATTTCCACGGCAGGAACGTGGTAGCAAATTTGCCCACCCCGGCGAAATCATAAGCGATGAAACCGATGACACTCACCAGGGCAAAGATCACCACAATAATATGCGCTAAAGAGGCGCCTTTCCCGTAACCAAAGCGCGTGCTAATCCACTCCGCCCCAGTCATGACGTTGGAACGTCGCATCCATTTAGAGATATAAACCATCAAGAAGATCTGATTGAACACCGGCCAGAGCCAGGGGATAAAAGCGCCTTTCAGCCCATAAACAAACGTCACATACACCAGCCACATGGTACCTGTGATATCGAACATGCCAGAGGCGTTTGAAACACCGAGCACCCAAAATGGCAGCCCTTTATCCGCTAAGAAATAAGAAGCTAGCCCTTTTGAAGCGCGGCGGGTTAATAGCGCACCAATAAATACTGTCAAGACCAGATAACCAAAGATGATTGCCACATCCAGCCAGCTTAACTTCATGATCGATTCCTTTCAAATCCGCTTGCTTTTTTCCGTCAAACCAGTAGCTTGGGACCATCTCAATTTGCGTGAGAAATCCAGTTTTTTTGTGCAAGGCCCATTCTATTTCAATTGCGTTTTTATTTCTCTTTCACCAAAATCAGGCCATTGAGCTTAACCAACTCGCCATGCTCCAATCCAATTTGGATCATCTCTTGGTAGCGGGATTGATATTGCTCTAAAGATGCTTCGCCTTTTAGCACTTCATCCAGCACCCCATCCGCATTGTAATCGATAAACACCAGCACCTCCGCTGGTACGAGGGTTCGAACATTGGTGATCCTGAATTGATTGAACGGGGCTTCATGGCTCGGTCGAAAACTTCTGATCTCAAATTGCAAATGATCCTTCTCCTGCACATAGCGACTGTAATCCGGCTCTCGGACCCTCAATTTATTAGCTTGAAATAGGCTGTTTAAACCATAATCATACACCTTCTGGGCTTCATTCAAACTCACGTCGCCAAGCACAACCGACTCGAGTACCCCATCCTGGTCATAATCAACCGCTAAAAATCGATCTCCAATGACCTCATTGTACGAGTTCGACTTCTCGGTGGATTGAATCGAGCGAATCCGATAACTTTCATCGTTCAGAATAAAACGATACTGAGAGACGGTAACTTGCGGCTTTTGATGCGCGCAAGTCATCAGCATAGCGATTATTGCTGCGATTGCGCCCCAGGCAATCGAACGTATCGCGTTCGAACTCATCTCGCTGTTTCTGTGCTTCATGATTTTGCCTCTTAAGATACTTCAACGCTTCTATCAAACCTGCGATAAATGAGATGTGTTTGCAGGGACTTGGAAAGATACCAATTCCCAGGCATAACACGGAAAAAAAAATTTGAAAGGTGATTTTGCTCGATGAATCCCTTTGAATTGGTTTGAAGAGATGCCTGCAACAACCGGGACGATAATTAGAATGCAAAAGCAAACCAGCTATTCCAATTGAATCGGCCAATCATCGGTCCGAAAGCACGAGGCTGGGAGTCCGTCCGCATTGAATAAATTCGGTTCAGCAGTGTTGCTCCATCCAAATCGAACAGCAACAGGCTTCTTCACTTTGGGCGATCTAACCACAACGGTGCTGCCATCGATTTTTGCCTCAGCCTCGACGAAAACGCTATCCTTGCCTGCGATTTGAAAATGGGTCAATTTTTCGCCCTTACACACCAGTCCCTTTTCCGCATGATCAAAAAAGATACGAATTTTATCGCCCTCAACAACCATACTCCGATAGATCGGCCCAGAATATGCAATGTCCTTGTAACCATAGCTTTTCGCTAACGCCCAATTCGCCAGTCGGCGTCCTACATCTCGCTTATTTCTGGGATGGATGTCATTAATGTTCCCGATATCACTGACCACCACCATACCAGTATTGGGAACGGAAAGACTCAGCAATTGCGCCTCGCGCAGCAGCACGCCTTTCGGCTGGGGACCGTAATTGTAAGGGGCAATCTGAACATAATAAAATGGAAAATCCCGCTGCCATTCCTTTCTCCAACTATCGATTAGAGCTGGAAACAGCCGGCGATATTCGATGGGATTCAAAGTATTCGTCTCGCCCTGATACCAGATCACTCCAGCGATCACGATGGGTATCAACGGAGCGATCATGGCATGGTATGCAGCACCTGGTTCCATCGGACACCAAGCTACTGGCTTAAATCGGGATGCCGCTTGGGCAAATTGGGCATCTTTATTGATCAGCTCTGGATTCATCCATGTTTCAGCCGGGGTACCGCCCCAACTGCTATTGATCAAACCAATCGGTACATCAAGCTGCTGATGCAATTCGCGACCGAAGAAATAAGCTATGGCGCTGAAGTTAGCCATGGTCTGGGGCGTGCAAAGCTCCCACTGACCAAAGACATCCAATTGTCGGCTCGTCGCCGTTCGATGTCCAACCTGAAAAAACCGAATGTTTGGATAATTGGCTTGCTGAATTTCCTTCGATCCATCGTCAATCCCAGCATTCGCCGACCACTCCATATTGGATTGCCCAGAACACAGCCAAACCTCACCAATCATAATATCCTGCAATACAATCGTGTTGTTCCCGATAACGATCAGGTTATAAGGTCCTCCTGCCTTCGGGGTTTTCAGTTTCACTTGCCAATTGGCGTGATTATCTGCCTTGGTTTGAATCGGTTGTCGATCCCAACTGGCGATAATCGTGATGGGCTCCAAAGCTCTGGCCCAGCCCCAAATCGTTATTTCCGATTGCTGTTGCAAGACCATGTGATCCCCAAAAATAGCAGGCAGAAAAACATTCCCGCTCGCCGTTACCGGCAGCAATAGACGGATTGCCAGCCCCAAGAAAAAAACACCGCAATTCTTCATGAATTGTCTCATTTCACCGTCCTGTCCAAAGGTTTTCCGATGCTCTCATATAGATTTTTTCGTCCCGCCTTATCTTTATCCAAAATTTCTCTGGCGTATTTTGCAACTTGCTCGGCTACTGCACGGGGCACCACAATCACGCCGTCGCTATCAGCCACAATCACATCTCCAGGACAGACCAGCACGCCACCGATCACTATCGGCCGGTTAACTGATTCCAGTTCATTCCTCCCTGGTCGGATGCCGCGACCTTTTTTGCGCAAATACAATGGCACTTTTTCAATGGCGATCTCATCGGTATCTCGGGCACCGGCATCCGTTACCACGCCAACGGCACCCAGCTTATGCCAAGCTAAAATATTGAACGACCCGATCGAGCCGATATCTTTCTCCTCCACGTCATCGATCACCACTACCGTACCTGGCCTGATCAACTGGGTAAATGCCTCGCTGGAATAGCGATTGTAAAAATTGCTCTCCCACTTCGAGAAATCTTCCCCCGCAGCGGGCCGATCTGGGCGTTGCGTCGGCACATAGCGCGCCGTCACAGCGATGCCCCGAATTTGATGTGACAGATTTTCATGATCCAGCCAAGCTGCATGGATGGCAAAATCGACCAGCCCCACGCCTGGAAGGCCGACCATATCCATCCCGTCCGAGATATCCGCCACGCGCAGCCCTTCGAACAACTTCAAAATTCGAGCATCTTCTTCAGTAGAGTAGACTTTTGTCTCAATAAAATTTGCCCCGCGGATCAGGTCCCCTTTTTCCTTCTGCTGGGACATCGCTGCCATGGGCGATAACATAATAATAACTTGTAAAAATTGCAACACTTTTTTCATTCTCTTTTGCTCCTGAAAAATTAAATGTAGCGGCTAATCTTACCTCAACAGCAAACATTTTCGTGTTTGCTCGAACGCACCTGCCTTGAATCGAATGAAGTAAATTCCTGAGGCAATTCCATTAGCGTCCCACTGGATCGCATAATCACCAGCGGTATGGAACCGATCGACCAAATTCGCAATCACCTGGCCGCTGGTATTAAACACGGTAATCGTCACCAGTCCAGAGGTCGGGACGAAATATCGGATCGTCGTCGCCGAATTGAACGGATTGGGATAGTTCTGCTCAAACCAATAGCTATTAGGGAAGCTATGAGTTTCAGTTTTAATGTTGCTCAAATTTTTTATTTCAATTTTTAATGTATCGGAATGGAGTCTCGGAGCCGAGGCGATGATCAGCGCCTCACCGATATCGATTCCAGCCTGATATTGGATTGTGGCGATTCCATTTATGGCCATGATTTGGGAATGGCTAATTTGCCCTGGGCCTTGCAATGCGAAAGACACAGCACTGTTTACATTCTCGCACAATTTTCCATTGGAGTCAATGATGTAACAGATCACATCTGTCTGGTTAGAGGGTGAATTATCGAGTTGATCGACATAACTCATCAATTGCAATCTGACTGGATTGATCCCGCCAGCCCCAGAGCTGATACGAAAAGCGACGTCTGGGACGTCGGCACTGGCCTTCGGAACCTTATCGATTATCTGAGCATTTGCGACCGTGGCAATACGCGATGCGAACCATTGCCCCAGCCAGGGATCATAATAATCGATTCTATAAATAGGCTTTTGGAAGTTCAGCACATCTGGAAACGAATAGATGCTTCGGTTGATCCTTCCCCCTTTGCGATCCCGGATCCAACCGAATGCCGTGGAATCCCCATGCATGCCGAACAGATCATATTGTTCGGTTGATGACTCGAAATGCTTTTTGCTCTCGCGCTTGAAATCGATCATTGCAACAAATTTTGAAAACGGTCGCATTCGAGCCAACAACGAAGCATCGACCTGATCCAGTTTCCACCAGAATGGTGTCATGGCTAGGCCATTGGTGAGGCAGGTCCAGAGGGCATTGTGGTAAGCAATCGGCGCTTTGGGAAGCTTCTGGAGCTCATAGAGCACTCCAGCCTCGCCGATGATGGCAGGTTTGGGAAAGCTGTTCCAAAAGCGCTGGGCAGCAAAAGCGAAATTCTGGATGCTGCTCCAGAGCAAATTGTCTAGTGATCTCACTGGCCATCCCTGGTATTCATAGAAATGCAAGTTGGGCAAATCGGTATAAGCAGCCAAAAGCGGCTCATAATCGGTATAGCCTCCGCTCTTCGAAGCGGTCGTGGGATGACCATAAGGGTCGTGCTCTTGAAAATAATCGTGGACCTTTTTGACCCAAGCCAGCGCATCACTGGGACGGCTGTGCACCCAGCCATCAGTGCCGTTGATTTCATTGATAATTTCCCAGATGCCCAGCGCCCGACTATGTCCCCATCGCGCAATCAGATATCGGTACTGCTTTTTTTGATACTCCCAGCACAACGAATCCCGATAAACATCCTTAACATCGCAGATCAACCGATAGGGGTTTTGATCCCAAAGATGAGCCCAAACCGTGTTCGAAAACAGATCATGAGGCCAGAAGCAGAACATCACATACAGCCCTCGCTGCTCAGACATCTCTAGCATTTCATCGATTCGGCCACATTTAGGTTGATTGTATTTGCCCAGTTCGTTCTCGATCAATCCATAGCTTGAAATATAGCCCCCATAATTGATATTCCACATTCCATAGCTATTCGCCCCATTCACCTGCAAAAGATCCAGTCGATCTACTGTGAGATTCCATGCCACATAAATGCCGACACCATAGAACGAAGTGCCGTCATCATGCTCCAGATAGTGGGGATTTTCTCGGGAAACATGGAGCCACCCATGATGAGGGGAAGTTGTAGCGATAAATTGATAGCTGTGGCTTTGTCCAGTGCCATCTCTATCTGTGGCTCGAATCTTGTAATTCCAAAGTCCAATTTCATTGGGCGCAAAACGAACCTTCCATTGGTCGCGATTTTGATAATTATCATAAAAGCCGAAAATTTTCCATTGTCTGCCCGAGGGAGCAATAAAACTGGCTTGAACATCGATTTCTTCGGGATTGTACGGATTGAGGTAATCGGCGTTTTTCAAATCGAGGATGGCTTCGAACTTTTCATACAAACCAACGGTCGTCGCATTCACTTGCTTGACGCTGACGATTGGAGGCGCGTTGGGATCGAAAGTCGTAGCGCTCACCTGAGCAGAAGGCAAAGATTCATCTTCGTCCAGATCTACCGCTGTCAACTTGTAATAGTATTTCGTGTAAACTTTCAGACCAGTGTCGAGGTATTCGCTACTGGTCGTGCGATCGATAAAGGTCTTGGGGCCGATTTCAAAGTCTGATACGGTATCACGATAAATTTTATAATAGGCGAAGTTGGGCTCGGTATTGTCGTTCCAATCCAGAGCGATCTCCGAAAGGTTGCGAGCGACCGCGGTGAGCCCGCTCGGAGGATTGGGCAAGCCGCAGACAACATAATCCAAATAGACGGTGATGTCCACAGTTTGGACAGAAGCCACCACCTGCAATCCCACCTCTAATATGGGAAACGCTCCAGTTTGGGGCACTCGGATAGTCAGTTCGTTCCAGGCGTTCTTTTGCAGGCCAGTATAGCCATACCAGATGCCGTCCACCCAATTTCGGTTATTATCCTTTAAAAATGTCTTGAGACCATTAATGGGCATCCCAGCCGGAACCCAGACCCGATAATAAACCGTTTCGCCAGGATTCACACGCGGATTTTCGACCGCAGCATACCAATACATATCGATTTTGGTACCTTGTATATGCCATTTCATTGAATGGCTGCCGTGAAATGCTCGCTCCATTGTGTTGCTGAGCATCAGGGTGTCGCCGATCTCATTGAATTCCCGCTTCGCTCGCCACCCTTGCAACGTGCCATCCTCCCAATCCCAAATACCCGCTTGGCTCATTGCCACCTGAACAAGGAGCAAGCTGATCATGATTATTCCGTTCCGATAGAATCGATTGCTCATTTCAATAACTCACCCGAGAAATGAAATAGTTCAGTTGATTGGAAATCTTGTCACAAAAAAATAGAATTCATAGAAAATGTCATCCCTGCGAAGGCAGGGACCCCTTTCAGAGCATGTCATCCCTGCGAATGCAGGGACCCCTTTCAGAGCATGTATTACCTGCGAAGGCAGGAATCCCTTTAACAGGGCTTATTAAATCAATTTCTCTCTCCCCATCCATCTGCCAGCCAGCCCTCTGAACAGCAGATAATCCAACCACAGTATTTACTCATCAGAGAGAGCGCCAAATACAGATCCTCCTGCCAAAAATTTTAATTGCAGGAATTATCCTATTGCAAAACTAATTTATCCCAACCCCGCTTGCCTAAGATGTTATCCATTCCTATTCAAGCTTACCAATTCCCAAGATCATAAAGACTAATTACCTGAGTCATCTGCTGAAAGGCCATTGGAATTTAAAAAAAGAGGGCGAATAAAGCCCTCTGCTATGCTGATGCAAAATTTCAAACTTGGCAAATGATTTCTGGGGAGGGATTTCACCTTTCATACCCTCCCCAGATTTCAGCGCAGGTTTGCTCCTTGCCAGATGCAGGTGATTATCGCCATATCATCAATTGCAAAATCCATCAATTGCTCCGAAAGTCGGAATTGCGATCAAAGGCTCGTCAGCTCGAATAGACCGAAAATACCTGCATGAAGAGGCATGGTGCGATTGCTCGCATCGATATTCTGCGATAAGAAACGATATAGACCAATTCAGCTCTGCTGGCTACTTGATCACCATCATCTTTCGAGTGAATTGATGACCATCAGCCTTCATCGTGTAGAAATACAGTCCTGAAGGCACAGTGGCAGCGTCCCACGTCACGCGATAGACGCCAGGTTGCATCCGCTCGTTGACCAGCGTCGCGACTCTCTGGCCCAGCACATTATAAATTGTCAATTCCACATGAGATAATTTTCCCACAGTGAAATTGATGGTCGTGCTGGGATTGAACGGATTGGGATAATTCTGCTCGAGCGCGAAACCAAGCGGCAGTTTGTTCTGATCGTTCCGAACCGATGCGATCGTCTCCTTGATCAACTGGACAAAATCCACATTCACATTGCTGCCGACCAGCTCGACGATGTGCGAACCAGCGGTCATTGAAAATGCATCGGACAGAATATTGGCGCCGGAGGAGTCGGGCTTGCCGTCAAGCACAAAATTGGACAACACGGCGGCACCATCGATCTTAATTTGAACTGCCTGAGCACTGCCGGGATTCTGATAGAACACTTGGATGCGATAATTGCCATCGACTGCTGGGCTCATGGTCCAGCTTATACTGCCATTGGCACCCAGTTGTACGGATTTAAATCCTTGGGGTGTGAATTTGGCGCCTTCGCCCCGCGGGATAACCAGCTCATATGAAGTCACATCTGGGGCGCGCAATTGCACGACCACAGCCCGGGTATTGAAGTCGATAATATCCCAGCCAGCGAAATTCTGCCAACCCCAGGATGATTCAATGCGGATTGTGTTCTCGCCTGCCGGAAGCGTCAATGCTCCTGGCTCAAGAATATTGGCTTGGGTTATCAAAGTCCAGGTCCATTCGTTGATGGGCATCCCCGCATGAACACCGGCACTGGTATCCCAGATGTACTCGCCCCAGCCTTTGGGATCATGAATGCTCACGCCGTTGACGATGATCCGTTGTCCTCTCATGCTGTTGCCGCGCATGTGAGTCCAGCAATTGAGGTCATATTGCCCGGCAGCCGGGAGGTTGAACTTCCACTCGATGAAGCCGCCGCCGTCCATCTGGAAATAGGAGAAACCCTGGAATTTTTCGATCGCTGCAGTACCAGCCAATGCTCCAGCCTCCGCTTCATAAGTGCCAACCACTTCGAGTTTCACCCGCGGGCCAGCCAAATCCTCGATCTGTTTGATATATGTCTCTTTATTCGCCTCAAAATTCGCCTTGGCGGCTGGGAACCAGTTCAGATCACCCAACGGCAGACCATCCGTGCCAGCCGTTTTTAATGCAGCATCCGTGTAGGCGAAATTTTCGGGAAGCGGCCAGGAGACATCGGTTGGATATTGGGTCGGCTTCCAAAAATAGGGGTGAGCTGGCGTCCTGCCCGCCCGTAGATCGCTGATATTCTGGATCATGTCATCGATAATGTCGGAGGGATAGGTGGGTAATCCCGGCTCATTCGCCAACCACAGCGTATCGAGGATCTTCATGTGGTCGGTGTATTTGTCAAAGAAATCCTGAGCCGTTGCAGGATTGATGTAGTACTGTTTTGCGATGGAATCACCGTAGAACGTGTAGAATTTAGGATCTCGCCAAGTGGCCATTTTTGCGATCACGATGCGACGGCCCTGCTCTGGACCATATTGCGAGGGCAGCGCCCCAACGCTAAACAGTCCAGCACAAGTTGCCCGCGGATCGCGATTGGGGTTGGAGAGATCCACCCGTCCTTCACCGTGCCAGAACCCGTTCACGATCAGGCAATTGGTGAAATAGGCCTCGCGGAACCAGTTCCCTGAGTGAACGTTGCGTCCTAAGTTCACAATGGTATTGTGATTGAAACGAATATAAGAAGCTGCCCCTCCTTCGAGCTGGAACGCGGTCATTCCAACATTAAAAAAGGTGCAGTTCTCTACTATCACCGTATCCTGGTCCGCCCAGATCGAGATGCCCCGGCCTTCCCATTGCTGGGTGCTCGGCTGGCCGATCAGGTTACGGAATTTGCAGTTGGTGTAGAAAATATCGTTGTTCTTGCCAGTAAACGCGATCAACGCGAAATTGGTCTGCTCTAACACGCAGTTGTCAAAAATGAACCGCGAATTGCTCGCGTCCATTTGAATTGGTTGATAGTAGGTCTGAACGCCATTGTAATCGCGACCGGTGAGCCACAAGTTCTTCAACGTCACGCTGCTCTGCCCAGTGATGATTCTACCGTCCACCGAGCCATCGGGTCTGGGATGCATCTGAATAACGGCAGGGTTCTCCAATTCGGTCGGCCCTGGGGTTTCGCCCACGATGCGCAGATGAAATCCCTTGTTCTCAATACGTTCAGTGATCCAGTAGAACCCCCCTTTTTGCAGCTTGTAGACCCGGTTCTCGTTCTTCCTGGCACCTCCAGGGAGCGTATCGCCCTTAATTGCATCATACAGGGCATTCACTTTCACCGTTCCATCAGGGTTAGCCCATTCGACCAACAACGTGTCCCCTACCTGCGCTTTGGCTACCCGCGGCGGCAAAGTCACCACCAATAGCATGGCGGTCACCAACATCATTCGGTAGATCAGTTTCATATGCATCCTCCTCGATAATGGTTAAAGGTTGATGAATTAGGACAAATTAAATTATTTTTTTATTGAAAAGCTTTCTCAGTTAAAATGATCGATAGAAACCAACCATGATGTCAGAGTTGCCTATTCAGGTACCTCATGCGAAATTCATGAACTGGTGTCATGCTGATCCATAATTCATCTCGACTCTTATAGCCGATATCGAATTCCAATATCCATGGTAAAACCATAATATTCTATATAGGTCGGATCGGTCAAAGTGTAGCCACGGAAATGCTGGTCGCGCCGGTTATTGAGATTGATGAAATTGGCGAACAACTGAAGACTGCGAGTCAGATTTTGTTGAATTGTGAGGTCCCAGCGCGCATAAGCACCAGAGAAGTTATCAAGAATCGGCTCGGTACTGATGAAAGTGACCTTGTCCGTCTGATATAAAAATGAAAGCCGCGTAGAGAAACCTTTATAGTCATAACCAATGGTGATATTGGCGATATGGGCGGGCTGGTCGGGCATTCGCGCCGTGCGGGTGCTATCGACTAAAATATTGGAATAGCGCGGCGGTCGCGTGCCCGGAATGATCGGCCCACGGCGCAAAAAATAGAGCTGCTTCTTCATATCAGAAAAGATGCGCGTGTAGTTCACATTGAGCACCAAGCCTTTGAAAACCGAGGGCAAATACCAAAAGTGGGTCTGCCAATCCAGCTCGACACCTTTGTAATGAGCGGGATTGGGATTATTCAAGTACGTATCTACCTCAGGGGAGGCTTTCTCCAGCCATTTTGTCGGAATATTCAAACCGACTGGAACGGGTACGCCTTCTGCCAATTTTAATCTCACCTGAAAGATCAGATCATCGATCGATTTGTAGAACCCAGAAACGGTAAACAATCCCACATAGTTCTGATAAACGGAAATGGAAGCATCATAATTGGTAGATTTGGCAGGTTTCAAGAGCGCATTGGCTGCACGGATGTAGCTTTGATAGGAGTTGATCGAAGTGATCGGCGCATAATGAATATAATCTGGCCGCGTCAGCGTCTCCGTACGGGCTAAGCGAATGCGCAACCATTCCGCTGGCTGAAGCCGAAGATGAACCATGGGCAGCCAAAATTGGTTTTTTCGCACGTTTTCCAGAGAATCCAGATCTGTTGGATCTTGTTGGATGTTGTTGATTACCACCTCCCGATAGCGCTGACCATGATACTTCGAATAATCCTTCTCCCAACGTACCCCAGGCAATAAGGTGATGCGCTTGCCGAAATTGAATTCGGCCATAATAAATGCCGCCTGGTAGCGCTCCACCCCATCATAATCTCGGCCACGAGAACCGATGGCATAACGCTTCCATTCATTGGTACGGCTGAATACATCCGTTATTTTATTCATGGTGTGAATATCGGCCACGAATCCCAAGGGATATTCGCCATTCAAAAAATCAGATCTCGTGTAATTGCTGAGCACTCGAGCAATGGGCAACAGCCCATATTTTCGAACCAAAGTGGAGTCTTTGATCCAATCCCATTCCTCTGGATAATTTTTGGCCATTTCTCGAATGATGGTTGCAAGCGGTTGGCTGACACCTGTGGCGCTGCCATATTGAAGCCCATTGCGGCCATATTGATTTTCATCATTCGTTCGATCCAGCCAGCGCAATTTGCCGCCGGTTTTCAGATAGCCGCTTAACCATTTGGTCAGCCGAAATGGAACTTCGATATTCAATTGCACCATAGTCTGATTCTCATCGCGCTTTGTATCATAAATGTAGATATCAGACAGGCCGGTCATATTGGAATCGACAGTGGCATGGGCAGGAACATCTTTAGCTCGGGTCTCATTGGTCACATCTTTGAAGGCAGCGTTCTCTTGAACGAACGTCCAGGTGCGGTCCTCTGGACTTTCCGCTCGAGATGCGGTTCTGGCGACGCTGAAATCATAGCGGATCCAATTAAAATCCTGGCGGGCGCCCACGGCTCCAGTGAAAATCGACGTAGTACCCCCTCGATCCTCGAGATCGTAATAATGCCGATTATCGTTGACATTCATCCGATTGAACCGAAACAGGCCGTTCCATTTGAGCCGATTGTAGAACGAATTCGCCGTTACCTTGCCGAACGGAATCCGATAATCCAATAACAAACTGGCCCCGGTTCGGCCACGTTTGACATTATCTTCTCGCAACGAGATATCATGGACGGCGATACCGGTTACCCCGGCGACCTGGATCTCTCGATAATTGCCAGAGAACTTATCGGCGCTGCGATCGTAATCATCCGCGTTGACCGTGGCAATGATCCCGAGCTTGCCATCTAAAAATCGGTTGCTGACACTTCCCATGAAGTTGTAATTGCCATAATAATTTTGGAGCCGATTGTAGCCGCCTTGCGCCGTCGCGTTGATCGCCAATTCTTCCCCGGCCTCTTTCAGTTTCAAATCCACTGTTCCACCGATCACATCCGCATCCATATCTGGCGTGTTGGCTTTTCTCACCTCGATCCCATCGAGCATCGAGGAAGAGATCAGCGATAGGTCAACGCTGCGGTCATCCCCGCCGGTCGCTGGGACCGTGACACCGTTGATCGTGACCGTGTTATATTTGGGCGATAAGCCCCGAATTTCAATTTTGGTCGCCTCGCCTCCAGAGCGTTGAATCGAAACTCCCGGCAGACGACCGATCGACTCGGCAGCGTTGACATCGGGAAGTTCCTGAATTCGGGCCTTCGACACAATGTTAGCGATAGTATTGGAGGCCAATTGTTGGTTGATCGCAGTGTATTGCCCCGAAGCCTGAGCCGTCACAACGACCGTCTCGCCGCGCAATACTTGGCCGTATACCAAACTGATATCTTTCACGACGGTCTCGCCAGCTTTCACCATCACGGGTAGTTCCTGGGTCTCATAACCAATGTAGGACACTCGCAACGTATATTCTCCAGGCGGGACGTTGGCGATCGTATAATAGCCCTTCAGATCGCTTGCCGCGCCGACGTTCGTCCCCTTGATCCAAACATTGGTTCCCGGTAGCGGATCGCCAGTCGCTGAGTCCACCACCCTCCCTTTGATCACCCCGTGAGCAGCATAGAGTTTGCCCGTTAGCAAAATGGCCAAAATCACCATGCAAATGATAGGCTTGTTCATCTCAGTTTTCCTCCCTGAAAATTTTCTCATGGGCTCGCCAATGATACTCTCCGACTTTTTCGGATCGCTCGATCAAACAGCCAATTTTTTCACCGAATCCCGTTCGATCAATTTGGTCGGCAATATCGTCTTGATCGGCGTTTTAATCTCCCCTCGGATTAGATCCAATAGCGTCCTGACGCCAATTGAACCAAGCTCCTCTTTATATACTCGGATCGTAGTCAACGACGGCATGGCATATTTTGCCAGATCAATATCATCAAATCCGATCACGCTGATATCCTCGGGGATCTTCAATTTGAATTCCTGGATCGCTTTGTATCCGTGAATGGCATTAATGTCATTTGCTGCAAAAATTGCAGTCGGTCGATCGTTCAATATCAACAGCCGCTTCACATGTTCATATCCTCGTTCCAGACCACCGGTTTGAATCAATGCAGGATCGATTTCCAATCCACTATCCTGAAGCGCGCGCTTATAGCCTTCGAGCCGTTGCCGAAAACTCATGCGCTCCAGATCTCCCGAAATAAATCCGATCCGGCGATGACCCCGCTCGATGAGATATTTGGTGGCAATATAGGCCCCTTGTTCATTATCAATTAAAATTTGACAGCAATCATCCACGCTGAACTTCGGATCGACCATAACGACAGGGATATCATTGCGCAAGATATTGTTCACGAATTGATCTTTGAAAATTCCAACCAATATCAGCCCATCCACCTGTTGCTGCCGAACCATTTTGGGCAGCCCATTTTGCTCAGCTTCTGGGATCAATTGCAAAATCAGGTTGAACTTTTTAAGCGCCAGTTCCGCTTCAATCCCCTCCAATACCCTTGAATAAAATGGGTTGCCAGACAGCGGCTGGTGCTCACGACAAAATATCACCCCGATATTCTCAGTCACCTGCTTCTTTAAACCTTTGCCAAATGCATTAGGCACGAAATTATACTTTTTCGCCAGTTCGATAATTTTGCTTTTCGTTTCTGGGCTGACATCGGGGCGATCGTTCAGCGCTTTCGAGACGGTTGATTGCGAAACTTGAGCAAGTTTTGCAAATTCCTTGATGGTCATCATTTTGAATGTTCCACGTAAATTTTTCCTGCGATGTCGTTCTTGAATGAAGGAATATTTAGCTTCAGAACATTTGAGTGGTCAGCGTCAATTCGCTGCTCTGCCAAAATTTTGCCCCTATAAGGATCCCACCATTCAACCCGATAGCCGCTCGAAGTGAGCATAGGATGGGTCAAAATCATGCTCGTTTCTGGCACGCGATCCAATATCTTCTCTTTCGAAAATTGCCATTGATACCGTTCATGCCGCAGCCAGAGATAAAAAGTTGAGTCCTGTTGAACTCCAACAACTTTAATTCTTTCACCTGCTTTCAATCCAGTATTTTCAAATAGGAAATGCTTGATCTTGATCCAATCCCGACCATCGTTGTCGACCCGAATAGTATGCAGCCCGGCTGGAACCTCGATCCCATACGGCTTATCGTACACGCCCTGGAACATATTGATTTCAGGCTTCCACTCGCTGCGCTCCCATTGGCCTTCACCTGGGCCCAATGGTAGCGGCTGTTCCAAGGCCAATTTGCCATCGAGATAGATTTTCAGCAGCCCAAAATCGGATACCTCATCCACATGGACCGTGAATTTCCCATTGGCTTTGTAGGTAATTTTGAAATCGATAGGCTGCTTCATGTCTGGTTTTGAACTGCCAAATAGATAGGCTGGAATTTGATCGCGGTCAGAAATGCCACCATCTTCTCGAATTTCAAAATGTGAGGATTGAATTTTCTGCCAGCCCTTTGCAGGAAAAACCAGCAGACTATCATTGGCAGGAGCTGCTTTGGGAATGACGATGTCGGCAAGCTCCAATCGCTCGATCGGCGCAGCCCCAGTAGCCACATTCAGAGCGAAACGAGTAATGGCCTGAAAATGGAAATATAGATCATCGGCATCAATCAATTCATCCCACCACCAGCTCAGAGGTGAAATTGGAGTCCGGGCAAACAATCCGGCCCATAATCCGTTATGTAAAGCCACATTATCGGGATCGTTCTCACGGGTCGCCTGGGCACCGCGATAATCGCTGCCGAACTCACCCACCACATGGGGCTTACCGTAGGTTTGACGATACCGGTCGATAATGGCAGGGATGAGCTCCGCGAAATTCGGGCGATTGTAGAGATGCGTCTGGGTGAAATCGATTTCGGGAATTTCCCAGATGCCGTCATATTCGCCATGCGCAAAACTGGTGGTGATCAAATGGTCATACGGATCGATCTGACGTAAATAAGCAGCCATTTCCTTGTGCCAGGCCACGACATCTTCAGGTCGGCCAGCCGTAAGATCCACCTCGTTCCAGAACTCCCAAGCAAGGATTTGCGGACTAAACGCATATCGAGCAACGATGTAACGCAATCGATTCTTGTAATATCGCTTGGCAATCGGATGATTAAAAAAATCTGCTTCATTCGCACATGGTCCGCCATTTTTTTGATTATAGGGATTCTCGTCCCATTTCTTCTCTTTGAAATATCCCTCCTCCCGCTGCACTACGCCATGATAATCGAAACAGAGCATGATGTAAATGTGATATCGCTCCGCCAATGTCAAAACCGAATCCAATCGCACTGCATTTGGCAGATGATATCGGCCCAATCCAGGATCTGACCATTCCAGATACAAGTTCCATGGGCACATCCAGATGCGGACGAAATTGCAGCCGATGGCATTCAGCTTCTTGAAATAGTATTCGTAATCATCCGCCCAACAGAGGTTCTCCCCAAAACCTCGGAATAAGCGACCCGAATCGAATTGAAAAGTGTAATCGGAATTGGGATTTGTTCTGATGAAGCCATTGCGGCCAGAAGCGATCGATTTAAACGAAAACGATTTAGTGGATTTCGCGTGATAATTCGCCTGCAATTTCAGTTGGTATGAATATCGCCCCAACTCACTTGGCGTGAACCGGATGCGCCAGATTGCCAGCCCATTATCGTACCCATCAAAGAATCCCGGCTGGACGATCTTCTTTCCTGAGGGGCTCTTCAAAATTAAATTAACTTGAAACTCATTGACGTCAAAGGGATTAGCAAGCTGCGCTTTGATTTTCACACTGCTGAATTGCGGTTGGTATTGATGGACTGTTGGTGGGAACGGGATAAAATCAATAAACTGGGGTTGAGCAAGTAAACAGGAAAGGCTAATGCCACATAGCCAAAAGAAGATAAGAATAACGCTTTTCATTTTTCTGATCTCTTGAATTTCAGAAAACGTTTTCGTTATTTGGCCCAATATAATGTTTTTCACCCAGAATGTCAAGCACTTTTTTTAAAAATTATAAAAAATTTCAATCGTCATCAAAGTATGGGGCAATCAATGGGCAAAAGAGCCAATCCGTTCTCAGCGAAAGGGCCAATTCTGTTACATCAAATCCTTTTATGGAAGCTGAAGAATTTTTTTTGCGGAGCTCAATAGCTATCGCAAAGCGTCATAATCTTTAATTTGCGTCCAAAGTCGGCTGTTTTTTGCCCACAATAAAAAAAGACCGTGGCTTTCTGTTTCGGCAAAAGGTCGAAATAATTATCTGAAAAAAGCCCATCGATCTCATCAATAGAAAGATAAATGCTTTTCGCGAGTGCATCAGTTGAAAGGTCAATCCGATATCCATCGGATGTCTCAGAAACATCGATGGAGATACTGGCCTTGGGCAATTCCAATTCCTTTGGTGGAAGAAAGTAAAGGAGGTTTTCAGCTATTAGGCGATCCTCCGTATGGACATGAGCGCGCAGCACGATCCTTCGGCGATCCATGCCTTTCAGTAGCTCATCGAGGTTCGCCTCAAAGCATATCTGGGCTGAGTTATATTGCACGATCATTGGCTGGGACGTTTCCCAGAGCTTTTCGCCATCGAAGCGAATGATTTCCATTCGCAAATTTGCTTGGAGGGGCTGAAGCCGATCGCTCACAACTTTAACCTGGAGTTTTCCATTCTCAGTAGTTGGGACGACAAGGATCTCCTGATACGCCTTTCTGGCAAAATAGTGCAACGCCTTCCAGCGACCGAAATAATCAATGCTGGACCACGACGCCACCGGCCAGCAATCATTCAGTTGCCAATAGAGCGAGCCCATGCAAAATGGCGCCTTGCTGCGGTGGGCTTCGATGGCTGACTTGATGGCCTCGGCCTGCAGTACCTGACTGACATAAAGCAGCGATTGGAAATCTTTGGGATTGCGATAATACAGATCCATATACTCCTTGATCCGCTGATTGCCGATGCCGCTGCGCTGATGCGCCATCATCACTTCGGAACTGAGATCCCAATCTGCTGGTTGAGCGTAGCTTTGGATGGTTTTGAATTCTGGGAAGGATTGAAACCCATATTCGCTCATGAACCGACCGATTCTGATTTTGAAATTTTCGAATGGTTCTCGACCATGCCAGACCCCCCAGTAATGGACATCGCCCGAGGTGCTCTCATAGGATGCCCGCTGGTTCCAATCAGCAAGCGGGGAAGACGGCCAATAAAACGTCTTCGGATCATATTCTGCCACTACTTGCGGCAAGAGACGATGAAAGATCGTTTCATAGTCATTCCAGAGCTTTCTTCTCAGCGGCTCAGAAAAGCGCTCCTTCCAGCCCCAGCCGCCTGGGGTGTCGTGGGACCAGGCCACATCGATTTCATTGTTGCCACACCACAGTGCCAAACAGGGGTGGTTCCGCAGCCGTTTGACATTGTCGATTGCCTCGGCTTTCACGCTCTCCAAAAATTCCTCATCGCCAGGATATATGGCGCACGCAAACATGAAATCCTGCCATACCATAATACCATATTGATCACAGAGATCATAAAAAATATCATTTTCATAGATACCGCCGCCCCATACGCGAAGCATATTCATATTGGCTTGGGCAGCAGCTTTGACCACCTGCTCGTAACGTTCGCGCGTGACTCGCGGCAAAAAGTTATCATTGGGGATATAATTGGCACCTTTGGCGAATACTGGTACTCCGTTCAGTTCAAAATAGAAGCTCTTTCCCCACTGATCCGGTTGCTGAATCAGCTTAAGTGTACGCACCCCAAAGCGCACCACTTGCGCATCGAGTACCGAGTGACCTCTGCGGAGTTGCGCTTCCAAATAATACAAATGCGGTTCGCCCAGGCCATTGCACCACCACAGCTTTGGGTGATCAATCCGAAAATCTAACGATAAGCGATTCATACCTTGATTCAGTTTGACCAAACGCTGGACGCAAATCTGAGGATGATCTTTCAGTTGTATCGATAGCAACATCTCTTGATCGGAGGTAGATTCAATCTCAAATACTGCAGAGATCTCAGCCAGTTCGCTCGTAACACCTTTCTGGACGATCTGGATGTTATCGATCTGAGCCTTGTTCCATCCCAGTAAATGAATCGGACGCCAGATGCCGGAGGTGACAAATCGAGGCCCCCAATCCCAGCCATAGTGATAACCTGCCTTTCGGGCAAATACGCTGATCTTTTTATCCCCTAACCCACCATTTTCTGATTGATCATTAACCGCTGGAAGTTGATAGCCCAGCGCTGCCAACTTCGGCAGATCGACTTTGACCGGTGAATGGAAATAGAGTTTCAATTCGTTTCCAGCTCGCTTGAGGAGCGACTTGCAATCGACACGCCATTGCCGAAACATGTTATCCGCGATATGAATTTTTGAACCATTCAAATACACGTCGACATACGTGTCCAACCCATCAAAGATTAGCTGGATGTTTTCTTGTTGCAGCATCTCCTTCTCGAGGTCGAAAATAGTTCGATATTCCCAATCAACTTTATCGATCCATTGCTGGTCGCGCTCATTGGTTCGATAAAATGGATCGCCGATCCTTCCATTCAGCAAAAGATCGGTATGAATCGTCCCAGGGACTTGGGCTGGAAGCCACTCTTCCCAGCCAACCTGACGAAAGTGCCAATTGTCATTGAGTTCAATTTTCATGTGAGAGCGATTACTGCAGAAGCATTCACTGAAGCTCGCCACCTTAACAGCAGTTATCAGCAAAATAAAAGCGATCGTTTTTTTCATATGAGGCTCCATAACGAGACCAAAAATGGAGCTCATCTTGAAGATGAGCGAAATTCAGCTAAGTTTGCAAGATTTTCTCGATCTGTTCAAGTTCCTCTGATGAGAAGCTCAGGTTATTCAGAGCTGCGAGATTCTGTTGCAATTGTTCTAGCCGGCTGACTCCAATCAAGGCGGAGGTCACGCGCGGATCACGCAACACCCACGCTATCGCCATTTGGGCTAAACTTTGGCCGCGGCGTCTGGCCAGTTCATTCAGCGCCCTAATTTGGGATAATTTTGCCTCTGTAATTTCCTCCAGCTGTAAAAAACCAGTCGGTTTTGCAGCACGAGAGTCTTTCGGGATCCCATCCAAATACCGATCGGTCAATAGCCCTTGAGCCAGCGGCGAAAAGGCAATGCAGCCAATGCCTCGTCGCTCCAATACACCCAACAGTCCATGCTCGATCCATCGCTCAAACATAGAGTATTTGGGCTGATGAATTAAACAGTGGACGCCGCTCTGTTCTAAAATTTGCGCAGCTTCTTCCGTCTCGGCTGGAGGATAATTGGAAATTCCTACATAGAGCGCCTTGCCCTGCCGCACCACATGATATAGGGCTTCCATAGTTTCTTCCAAAGGAGTTTCTGGATCCAAGCGATGGGAATAAAAGATGTCCACATATTCCAAACCCAGCCGTCTCAAGCTTTGCTCTAAACTGGCAATCAGATATTTTTTCGATCCCCACTCCCCATAAGGTCCTGGCCACATGTAATACCCGGCCTTTGTCGATATGATCATCTCATCGCGATAGCTCTGGAAGTCCATTTTCAGGATGCGACCAAAATTTTCCTCAGCCGAACCTGGCGGCGGACCATAATTATTGGCCAGATCAAAATGCGTGATCCCGGCATCGAATGCCTGTCTGATGATGGTTCGACCATGCTCGAAAACATCTACTCCCCCAAAATTATGCCATAGTCCCAAGGATATAGCTGGAAGCTTCAGGCCGCTTCGGCCACAGCGCCGATAGATCATGCGATCATAACGATCGCTTGGAGCGATATAATTCATCCTCTTCGCCTCGAATTCCTCAGTTAAAATTCAGTACCTCTTTTGCATTTTTAGCGTCATTCTCGTGATAATATCGATTTCTCAGCCGATGTTAATGAGGCTTTTTTATAGATCTTTTTTGCCCAGTATACTGAACCACGACATCCGGCTTGGCTGTAACCTCCACGCCAACACCATGACCAGCTTGGACCCAGACAATTCGAATCTCACGCTGCTTCAGCATCCCTGGAAATTCCCCTTGTCTTGCTCCAATAGTGAGAGTCTCCTTTGCCTCATCCCATTCAAATGGAATGATCGAATAGACACCTTGCTCATAATTATAATTTTCGTTTTCGTCTTCATATAAGACAAATCGCGCGTCCGCCCCAGGATAAATGCGCAGCTCGATAGGGTCCTCTGGTTTTTCGGTTGCGTACTGCTTGAGCGGCCCCATCGGAATAATCGAGCCAGATTTGACATATAGCGGCATGATATCTACGGGCGCTGCGCGTTCCACATATCCTCCAGAGCGAATGAGCTCCCCGGTCCAGAAATCGTACCAGCCAGCACACTTTGGGAGATAGACTTTGAGCGATTTCACTTTCAATTGGTCAAGCTGTTGTTGCTGAACTGGCGTTCGCCAGACCAATTTGATCACCGCATCTCCCCCAGCTTGAAAATATTCTAGCTTTATTTTGTATCGTCGATTTTGTGTTAATTGCACTTGCTTCGAATAATAGGTCATGGCCTGCTTTTGCCAAGCATCGATGATGAGCTGATCATCCAGCCACAATCGAGCGCCATCATCCGTGAGGACGCCGATCTCATAATTACCGGTCTCCGTCGGGAGGATTTCGCCAGTCCAACGGATGCTGTAATTTTCGATTGGACAATTTTCGGGTCTGGAGCCACTCCAATTAAAATTCACGACGGAGTCGATACGAGTATTTACGCGATGATCGAAATCGGCGCCTGCAAAATACTCGGCTTGCAGTCCATTTGGCCCTTCACGATGTGCAAAAAGACATTGATTTGGGATTGGAGAAGGAATGGCAGGTTCATAATACATGGCCTCGGTCACTGGCGCAACCAAGAAGCTCGGTCCGAAAAGATACTGATTGTCGATTCCGCGAGCAAATGTATCGCTGGCGAAATCCATCGCTAAGCCGCGCATCATCGTATAGCCCTCTGACGTTACCCGCCACGCGATGGAGTAAATGTAAGGAAGTAACCGATAGCGGAGATGCAGGAATTTTAGCAGCGCATCATAGGCCCAATATCTGGGTTTGCCGAACTGCCATGGTTCGCGGGGAGTTCCCGTGCCATGGCTCCGAAAGATCGGCGTGAAAGCCCCGAACTGGAACCATCGGACATATAGCTCCTGATAGGCTGGGTCTTTGCAACCCGCTGGATAAAGTCCGCCACGGCTTGAGGTGAAAAAGGCGCCGATGTCATGCGTCCAATATGGGATTCCAGACATGCAGAAGTTAATACCCGCCGAGATTTGTTTGCGAAACACCTCCCAAGTTGCCGAGATGTCTCCAGACCAAGTGGCCGCCGCGTTCCGTTGCTGTCCAGCAAAGGCTGATCGGGTCAGGATGAAAACGCGCTTGTTAGGAAAATCACGACGAAATCCCTGGTAAACTCCCTCGGTAGTCATGAGCGAATACGGGTTCAAATAGCGGGCGAAACTGCCCAGCGCTGTCCTTCCAAATCGCTTCAAATATTGCTCCGATACGTCGTAAGAATGCTGATCGCCTAACTCAGGCTCCGTAGCATCCATCCATAGCGCGTCCACCCCTCTGGCGATCAATCCCTCTTTGATATAGCGCCAATAGATCTCTCGAGCCTCTTCACTATAAGCATCATAAACATACCCAGCAATCCAGTGTTTCGGCGGATAGATGAATCCCTTTTGCTTGAGCTCCTGGTAGATCTCAGTCTTTTCGCCCAACGACGGCCAGATCGAAGTCATTAAATGAACGTGAAATTCATTATGCAATCGTTCAATCATTTTTTCAGGCTCTGGGAAAATGGTTTCGTCAAATTTCATTGAGCTCCAATATTCGTTCTCACCCCAATAGCGCCAATCTTGGACAATATTATCGAGCGGAATGCCTTGACGCCGAAATTCTGCAACGGTTGCCACCAATTCCTTCGCATCAACGTAGCGTTCCTTGCTCTGCCAGTAGCCATAGGCCCATTTCCCGAACAACGGGGCCTCGCCAGTCAACCAGCGATAGCCCGAAATCACCTCGTCCATGATCTGACCCGCAATGAAATAATAATCGATCTGATCTGCCACTTCAGACCAGAATGAAAGCCCGTTCTCATCGTCGTGAACAATGGTCTTGGAGTAATTATCCCACAGGATCCCGTAGCCCTTAGTCGAGATCAGGAACGGATTCACCGCTGCGGTATTGGTTTGGACCAGAATCACCTTTTTTCCGCGATAATTCATATCCCCAGTTTGATGCTGACCAAGCCCATAAATGGCTTCCTCAGGATGAAGCTCAAATCGTTGGGTAGCATGGTAAATTTGTTCCCCCATCACTTCGGCTTGGACCAAGCGATGCGGTTCCTCTGCCTTCTCGCGCAAAATCAATTGGCCATTGGCATCACTGAATTGAATTGACCCAGATTGAAGACTTACTGTGAGCCGAAGTTTTTTGCCCCATATCGATATGGTCTCTGGAGCTTCACGGATCTGAAGATCGAGTGGCTGAGGGGAACGAAGTACGACCAAACTTTTTTTATTTAGCAATTGGTCCGTTGGCGCAAAGGTTACTCTTACGATTTGATCATTGTAATATTGGACGCGCAATTTGCCAGTTGGCAGCTCCAAGACAGCGCCATTCATGATGTTTTGTTCTTGACGGGCATTCCATAAAACCCCCGCTGTGACGACAGGTGCGAAAACGAGTAAGAGAATAATCCCAAAAACAAGATCGAATTCAAACATAGGACTCCTTTCAAATGGTATTTGTTCGTTGAGCGAATACCCAATTGCGGAAGTTAAAATCAAGCGATTTTTGGGCTCAATCCGAAAGAAAACTCAATTGCAGCATAACCCAAAATTCCATTCTCCAATCATCATCGCCCTCGTAATCATCTTGCGAAAACGGGCCTGCCGCAAATTCGCCTGCTACAAATTCACCTGCTTTGAATCATTCGGCGACAAATCGCTCCTTTTAAATCGTATTGCTGAACTCATATTAGAAATTTTCTTTTTCAATGAACCATCCGCAGGATGGCAATTTCTAAGATCCAATCATAAATTAAAAGCAGTGAAAGCTTCTGAGTTAATTACAGGTTGGGGGATCGAGAAATTTGGAAGAAACTTGATAAAGATCTCGGTGAAATTATTCACTCGTATTCAATCAAATCGCGAGTCAAGGTTGAACGTTGATTGACGAACGAGCAGCGATTTTATCCCATTCATCGAAGATGACTAACGCGCAAGCTGGATTTGCACCGGCTCCGAATTCGAATTGAGCAATAATGCCACCGCTTGGATCGTAGAGATATTTGGCCACCTGCCTTACCGCTGCTCTGGCAACATCAGGATCTTTTGAAGGCAATACATGCTGCCGATCGATCTCCCCCCAAAATGTGATTTTTCCCTTAGCAATTTTGACCAGCGCCTCAAAATCCATGCAAAAAAGCTGTGAGTTGATAGCGTCGACACCGATCTCGATCAGATCAGCGTAGATCTCTAAGATGTGCCCATCGGAATGCATGAAGGCGAATTTGCCATGAGCATGGGCGAGATCGCAATAATCTCGGTAGAGCGGCTTGAACAGCTCGCGCCAGATGCGCGGCGGTATGAGCAACTGATGCTGCGCGCCCCAATCATCCATGAATCGGATGGCATCGACATCGGTTTTCACCCAGAATTCCAGCTCTTTCAAATAGAACTCATGAATGGAGCGGAGCAGATCTGCACCGCCCAGCTCTGGCATCATGACATCGATGAATGCATTTTCAGAGCCGCGTAGAAACTGATACCGCTCCCAAGGGCGGGGGCAACAATTGGCAAAAACAAATTTATCGGTCTTCTCGTAGAACGCAGCAATCTGGCTTCGCGCCGGTTCGAGCGATTTCGGAAGCAGTTCATAAGGCGGCTGAACCCGGCGCCATTCCGATATATCTGGGATAATTGGATCTTTCACTTCGCCGATTATACCGTCTTGATAGTTAACAAAAACGCAACCCCATTCATCCGTGTAACTTCCCACCTGATACGGATCACCTATAACCCGGGATGAGGGAGGATAAAAATATTCAACGGTCACAAAGTCCGAAGGAAATCGCTGGTTGATTTGAAAGACAGTATCGGGATAGCGTTCTGAGGCCCAGGGCAGCAGCCATAAATCGCGGGGCATGCGCTCTGGGTAGTCAAATTTCAAACATCGAGTCACCAACTCACGGGAAGTTTGTGTCATGGTCATTCCAAAATCAAAATGATTGTGGCAGAGAAGATCATAATCATTCTCAGAGTGCCAATTGAATATGTTCACGAATGCTGCATGATGATAATAAGATGAAAACCCTCCAAAGACGGTAATGCGCTAAAGTTTTGCCTTATTTTCGATTTCAATGAAATAAAATTGAACTGGGCAGCGGCTGTTTTTCGATCCCAGGGCCTTTGAATTGGACCTCCAGCCCTGAACCGCCCCTTTTCTGGAAGAAATGAAGAATGAAGCGATGCATGCCGTTTTTCAGAGCGATTTTCCCTGAGGCCTCGATCATCCCATGCAAACCGTCGTTATCGACAATTTGTTTGTCATCGATCCATAACCTCGAGCCGTCGTCCGATGTCACAAAGAAAGTGTAAACCCCATCCTGATTGATCATGATGAACCCATCAAATACGAGCGCAAAATTCTCCTGGTGCTGGGCTGTTTTTAGATCGATCGCATTGACCGTCCGTGAAAAGATTGGTGTTAAAGCACTAAAATCGGGCAGTCGATCCCATTCACCCTGATAATAGCGACCTAATAGACCTGGCCTTGGATTTTCCACGCTTACTGGCTCGGTGAGCGTAACTTTTTCACATCGAAACGAGGAAATGAGGCTTTTGGTGCCATCATTCCAGAAAGTACGGGCCTTGATGGTAGTAGTCGTGTTAAGCACGATCGGCTTCTCGTAAAGCGGTGAATTGCGCATGGGCTCGTTGCCATCGAGCGTATAGCGAGTCTGTCCTCCTTTGGCAGTGATCATCTCGATGCGAGCCTGATCCAGAAAGATTTCGTCATCCGAAACGATTTGTGGAGAGATATAGCCCTGGTTGATCATCCGAACCAGCTCTGGGTTCATCTTGATCACTTCTCGGTCATAGGTCATCATGCCATTGACCTCGACCTCTACATCCGTGGTTTGAGTATAAATAGCAGCGCACAAACCTTGTGAAATTAGGGGAAGCAGATTGCGGGTCAACTCCTGATAAGCCATGGTCAATTCTTGCGCGGTCTGATAGCCCCGATATCCCCAATTATTCTCACCACGCCAGGTGTGACTGGCCACCGTTAGTCCTAAACCTCCAAATTCGCCCAGGACAGCTGCGCGAGATGGCTCGTTGGCTGGTTTACTAGGGCCAGGATAGCGATGAATATCAATAATATCGCCGCATCCCCGATCGGTCCAGCCGCTGGCACTATTCACCAATCGGCCGGGATCAAAATTTTTGATCCAGCGAGTAATGCCATCGGTCTCAAATTGTCCCCATCCTTCATTAAAGGGCACCCACATCACGATACAGGGATGATTGTAGCGGCCATTGATCATCGCCTTGAGCTCGGCCTTAAATTGCAACGCCGAAGTCTCGCTGCGTTTCAAATCCAGATCGCCGGGGTCGATAAATTCATCACCAGAGGGCATATCTTGCCATACCAGAACCCCTAATTTATCGCACCAATAGTACCAGCGTTCTGGCTCGACCTTAACATGTTTTCTGATAGTATTAAAGCCCAGTTGCTTGGTAATTTCGATATCGTATCTTAGTGCATCATCTGTTGGAGCGGTATAAAGACCATCAGGCCACCAGCCCTGGTCTAACAGCCCATGCATAAAAATCGGTTGATTATTCAGGAAAATTCGGGTGATCCCTTGCTCATCCTTGCCCAAGCCTATCTTTCGCATTCCAAAATAGCTTAACACTTTGTCAATCACCCGGCCCTGATCGTCCAGCAGCGCTATCTCAATATCGTAAAGAGATGGCGATTCAGGAGACCAAAGCTTCGGGTGGTCAATTTTTGAAATTAGCTCATCGAATGGTAAGCCCTCAGCTTTGGCAATCGTTTTGCCGCGGTCTTTCACTTTTAGTTGGATGCGATAATTGGGACGGGTGCTGGAGCAGAACACCTGGACATGCACTTCATTGGAGTCGATATCTGGGGTAATCTTCAGCCATTGAATGAAGATGTCAGGGACTGGCTCTAACCATACTGTCTGCCAGATACCAGTCACTGATGTGTACCAAATTCCGCCGGGCTGTCTCACCTGCTTACCCCGAGGCTGAAAGCTGCTGTCGATCGGGTCCCAGACCGAGATGAGGATTTCCTGTGGCCCCTGTGAGTTTAAAGCTGAGGTGATATCGAAACTGAACGCGTCATACCCGCCGCGATGAGAACCGATCTCTTTATCATTGACCCAAACCCTGGTTTGCCAATCCACTGCACCGAAATGGAGCATTATTTTTTGATTCTTCCAGCGACCGGGCACCTCAAACCGGCGACGATACCATAATTGGTTTTGCTCACCCACCATTTTTTTGACCCCAGACAAAGCAGATTCAACTGGGTAAGGAACTAAAATTTTGCCATCGAACGAATCGGGTGCGGATTGTTCCTGTGGTCGTATGGCGAATTCCCAAAGGCCATTTAAACTGAGCCATTCAGATCGAACGAATTGGGGTCGCGGGTATTCTGGCAAAGGATTGTTCGGATTTACGTTGTTTGCCCAGCGCGTCATGATATCGCCCGAAACGGGCTGCCATTGCTCAGGTTGAGAACATCGCATTGCAAGCAACATCAAGATCGGCAGCATAAGTAAGGTCTGTCTTTGCATCACTCCCTCCATTATTTCAGGCAAACTCGATCATCTCCCATCAGTGATAGCGCAATAATCGAAGCAGCGCTTCGATGAAATAATAATCGGCATAAGTGAAGTTTGCGTCCACATCGACTTTAGCGGGAACGCTGGCATTGCTATGAAGCAGCAGGCACTGATATTGTCCCGAATGAGCCAGATAGGGCTCATTTGCAAGACGATTGAGTATTTCCACAGCGGCGCGATAGTAGTGCTCTTTTTGGTTGGTATCCTTCACCAAAGTGCTCAATTCCAGCAACGCCGAAGCTGCAATGGCGGCTGCTGAGGACTCTTTTGGTTCGTTCGGTATCTTTGGCGCATCGAAGTCCCAATATGGAATTCGATCAGCTGGCAAACGTTCGATAAAGCGATCCATCGTTTTCTGAGCCGCATCGAGGTAGCGCTGTTCCCCGGTTTCACGATACATCATGGTAAAACCGTAGCCGCCCCAAGCCTGACCGCGCGCCCAAGAAGACTCATTGCCATATCCCTGAGCAGTCTTTTTCTCCTTTACTGCACCAGTGTGAGGGTCAAAATTCACCACGTGCCAGGAACTGCCATCGGAGCGAAAAAAGTAATTCAAAGTGACATCTGCGTGGCGAATCGCAATATTGCGGTATTTGGGATCACCCGTCACCTTCGACGTCCACATCAAATATTCCAGATTCATCATGTTGTCGATTATGGTCAGATGATCCTCTGGCGGGGCATCCCAGGATTTGATGGTGCCCACTATAGGATTGAACCGACTGATCAAGCTTTCCGCTCCCTGGATGAGAATCTCGCGATAATTTGGATCCTCGGTGAGCCGAAAGCCATTACCAAAGCTATTATAAAGCATAAAGCCAAGATCATGCGTGCTGGTATTGAATTTCTCTTGCTCCAGGGCTGCATTCCAGCGCCGCGCTTGTTTCTCCCAGAACGGGTCTTTGCTATAATCGTAAAGATACCATAAAATACCAGCGAAAAATCCGCTCACCCAATCGCTGGTCGGTTTTTGAACCCAGGAACCATCGGCTCTTGCTTGCACTGGCATTCGCGTGGTATCTGTAAGGCTTTCGACCGCACGAACATATTGAGAGAGCGCAAATTGAAGCACCAGATCCGCATCTCGTGGCAGCTCGAAACGCATCGGAGCATTATGGTGACATCCCGAAAGACAAAGGATCAAGATAATAATGATCGCACCAGTTGCTTTCATGAAATAACAATCTCCTCTTCGTCTCAGGAATCAGCGAAACTTGAAAGCTGGCATAGATCTGAATTGGGCGTTATCGATTCTTCAGCTCGAACCCAATTCCCTGGCGCAAGATGCCTTCATTTAAAACAGATCGGTCCGAATTGAGCTGGAACAGCTTCGCCATGAAACAGTGCGAACTTTTGGCCTGGCATTGATTGAACTCGCTTAGGCTTAATTTTCAATCAGCAGGATGACTACTACGGCACAGCATACCGCTCAGCAATTCTCCTTCATAGTACCCCACCGCTTCCTGATTCCTGATTACTGATCACTGATTACTGACTACTGATCACTGATTACTGACTACTGATCACTGATTACTGACTACTGATCACTGATTACTAATCACTGCCAACCAAGCCTACATCTCAATTCGGCGTCGCAAAAAAGTTGGAAGCTCATAATTTTCCGGCCTGGCATCCGTTGTTTCCTCTTGAAATTCCAATTCCCGATTCCGACCGTTGCCATTGCCTTTATCCTGTTCTGCAGCCTGGCGTTGATAGGTTGGGATGTCCAAATAATCGATCGAGGCATGGATGAAATCCATCTTGCGACGCGGCACGGCTGGCTTTTGGCTTCGACCGTTCCGATTAAAACCAGTAGCGATCACGGTCACCCGAATTTGATCTTTAAATTGATCATCGATCACTGCGCCGACAATGATATTTGCATCTTCTCCCGCAGCCTGTTGGATGATGCTGGCAGCGGCATCCACTTCCGGGAGTGTCATGTCCTCACCCCCAGTAAAATTCACCAACAACCCCAGCGCTCCAGAAATGGATACATCTTCTAACAGTGGGCTTTTGATAGCATTTTGCGCTGCCTGAATGGCACGGTCCTCTCCCGAGGCAACGGCTGAACCCATCAGCGCATCGCCCATTTCCGACATCACCGTCTTTACGTCGGCGAAATCCAGGTTGATCAACCCAGGAACCGAGATCAGGTCCGATATGCCTTTGGTAGCATTGTATAGCACCTCATCGGCGATCTGGAACGCCTTGTTCAATCGGGTGTCCTTAGATACGATTGAGAGCAGCCGCTGATTGGGGATCACGATTAAAGTATCAACGCGTTCTTTGAGCTGCGCCAAACCTTCCTCTGCCCGTTTCATGCGTTTCGGACCTTCAAAGTGGAACGGCTTGGTAACGATCGCCACGGTCAGCGCTCCCAGGTCCTTCGCGATTTCGGCCACCACTGGTGCAGCACCAGTGCCAGTGCCACCGCCCATACCTGCAGTGATAAATACCATGTCAGTATCTTTGAGCGCATTGAAGATGGCATCCTTGTCCTCCTCAATCGCCCGACGGCCGATCTCAGGATTCGCTCCAGCACCCAACCCTTTGGTTAAATTCTTGCCAATCTGCAGCCGGATCGGCGCCTTGCACGTATTCAATGCTTGGAGATCCGTATTGATCGCAATAAATTCCACGCCGGTCAACCCAGCCGAAATCATCCGATTGACCGCATTGCCGCCAGCGCCACCAACGCCGACCACTTTCATCGTCGCCGTAGGGTTCACCGTTTCATCAAAGTCAAATGTCAAACTCATAGTTCGCCCTCCTTCACTTGGATGGGATTGTATGTGATGCGAGATGATTTGCACATTTTGGGCTTTGCCCGTGACTACATTGGTTCAATTCATTTATCTTCAATTTTTAATTTCTGTCCAAGGCCAATTTGCTCTCCATCCTTCCGAGACAGAATTGATTCCACTCAATGGCACTCATCATTTTCCTTTCATTCGAAAATCTAAATACATCTATGGCAGCTCAAATGGCCTCTTTGTCGCGCCCATTGATGCTTTTTTGTGCAAAGGTCAATTTATATAATAGGCGAATAAATCTGGCTCTCCCACACGATGCCATTTTCGGAGTAGAAATCATCCGAATCAGACAAATTAAGCCTAAGGCAGGAAGCACCACCCGAGATCCTTGAATAGGTGCGATCCATGCCATCTGCCCTGGGCTTTCCTTCTTGGTGCGGGTCATTGATTAGAGGCATGATAATAAGCCAGGGAATAAATCGATCAATTGAACCAGCTTTTCATTCGATCCCAGATTTTTTCAAACAGCCCAATTTCCCCGCCTTCAGTAAGCAAGGTTTCCAGTTCATATCGATTCGCCAATGCATATAAGATGAGCCCCACACCAGTTGCATGAATCGGACTCTTCGCAAGATCGATCAATCCACTAAATCCTTTGGGGATCCCCAGCTTCACTGGCATATCGAACACCTCTTCGGCCAATTCCACCGCGCCTTTGATGAGCGCAGCCCCTCCAGTGATCACCACCCCAGCGGTCATCAGATTGGCGAATTCAGATTTTCGAATTTCGCCAGCCGCCAACCGAAAGATCTCTTCCATGCGGGGATGAATAATGTCCACCAGCAGTTCTTGAGCGACTTTGCGAGCTGGCCGCCCCCCAACGCCAGGGATCTCGATGGTCCGTTCCTGATCCTCAAGCAGCGAATGCAAAGCGCACCCATATTTAATTTTGATCATCTCAGCTTGATCCACGGGAGTCCTGAGGCACAATGCGATATCATTGGTCACATTGCCGCCACCGAGCGCTACAACTGCAGTATGTCGAATGCAGCCCTCAAAAAACATGGCGATATCGGTCGTACCACCCCCCATGTCCATCACCACCACGCCCAATTCCTTTTCATCCTCGCTGAGCACCGAATAGCTTGAGGCCAGTGGCTCCAGAACTAGGTCGCTGACGTTCAGCCCAGCGCGCTCAACACTGCGGCAGATATTTTGGGCCGAAGTAATCGCCCCAGTTACGATATGCACTTCGGTCTCCAACCTTATGCCCGACATGCCCAGCGGATCTTTTATGCCCCGCTGATCATCCACAATGAATTCCTGAGGAATAATGTGAATGATCTCTCGATCGATTGGCATCACCACCGCCTTGGCGGCATCGATCACTCGGCGCACATCATCTTCAGTAATTTCATTATCTGGACCTGCGACTGCCACCACACCGCGACCATTATAGCTGCGGATATGATCTCCCGCAATGCCCACATAAACCTGATCGATCTTCACGCCAGCCATTTGCTCAGCCTGGATGACAGCGTTTTCAATGGAACGAACGGTTTTCTCCACATTGACTACTACCCCCTTCCGAAGCCCTTCTGAGGGAGCAGTGCCAACACCAATCACCTTGGGTTGACTATCGTCCTCCACCTCGGCTATAATCACCCCGATCTTCGTCGTCCCAATGTCCAGACCAGTAATAAGTTCAGGACTTGACATCAGGTGTCTCCTTCTAAATTGAATGTTCGATCATCAATGGCTCTCATGATCTTAAAATCCTCAGAGAGCATCCTTGGGTTTCTTTTCTGATTAATGCGGCAAACTCCCATCACCATTTCTGAATCAGTTTCATCACAATTCCTAGCTCATTTCCATCTGCTGCTCATCGATTGCGCTCATCATTAATTATCATTCCTTCGGCTTTAGATCTGATTTCTCACCACCACTTGATCCTTGAACCGGATATCAATCACTTTAGCTGTTGCAAGTTCGTTTTTTTCCATCAAGTGATAATATATCTTTGATAAGTAATAGAGCTTTTCGCTAAAATTTCCCGTACCTAAAATCACAGGGGAATTGGTATGTCTCAAATAAAGCACAAACCCGTTGTCATCACTATAGTGCAATTCCGATAATTCATGGTAGATAACCAGGTCTAGCGACCGTAATTGCTTTAACAGTGAAATAGCCAGATAGACGCGCTCGGGATGTTCTGGGACGCGGCTCCCCAATGAATCGGTAATAAAGCGAAAACCAGTGATCGCTGGCAAATCATACACAGCCTCTGGAGGAAACTGCGACAGGATTGTTCCATTCGCATCAACAGCGGAAATAGCTGAACCAGCAATTACGGCCACCAGCGATCGTTCTTTCACTTTGATTCTAAGCGTAGATGGATAAAAGCGGCTGACCGATACATCTTCGATCAATCCATGGGTACGAATCCTATCCTCGATCGCTTTAGTCTTGATCTTCACCAAGTCCTGATGGAACTCTACCCCAGCCAGCTCGAAGATCTCCTCCTTGCTAACAAACCGATTACCTTGGATCTTTACTGCCTGAAGCACGAACACTTGGTTATGATAGAACCAGATTAAAGTGACCATCAACACCACGGCTAAAAAGATGATGCTGAATGATATTTTGAAGATTTTCAGCATAGCCGAACCCCAATTTACTTTGCCGATTCAAACGTCAGATCCAGCCTTATGAAGCGCGCCAGATTATTAATCGGGACCCTGCACGACAGACGAACCATGACGAGACTTTGTCCCAGCGAAAAAGCCGTCTCATTTAGCCCACCGTCGCCGTCGGATGGGCTTTCTTTTGAATTTGATCATCGACAAGGAGCTAATAGTTTGATTCTTACGCGAAAAATCCTTCACTGCCACTTTGGCGCTGCGCGCTTGCCATGAGACGTTTAATAAAATTCCCACACCCATAAAATGCATGATTAAAGAGCTGCCGCCATAGCTGATAAATGGCATGGTAACCCCAGTGACCGGTAAAAGATTTAGGGCAATCCCAGCATTAAAAAAAGCAAAAATGACGATACTAGCAGTTACACCGACCGCCAATAATTGCCCCTCTTTATCGGGAGCGTGAATCGCAATCCACAATCCCCGCCACATGAGCATCAAGAACAGCGTTAATAGCAACATGCATCCGATCAGACCGACCTCCTCACCGATGATCGAGAAAATGAAATCGGTAAACGGTTGCGGCAAGAAGTGGAGCTTCTGTCGACTGTTGCCCAAGCCCACTCCCAAAATCCCCCCATTGGCAAACGAGATTAAAGACTGGCTCACTTGCCAGGGCGGTTCAATCCGACCTAAAACTGAGTTGATGAACTTGAATAATCGAATTTTTTGATATGGAAAAAGCGTGATCAAGAATGCTACCCCGCTCAATGCAGCGAATGACAATGCTGCCAAATGGTAAAGACTTGCGCCAGCAGTAAAGATAACGACCCCACAAATGATAAATATGATCACTCCACTGCCTAAGTCTGGCTCTACCAGAATTGGGAAAACGATCGCGAACACAATGATCAGAGCTGGGAGAAGCCCATCCGAAAAATTTCTGATGCGCTCGCCCTTTTTCACCAAGAAAGTTGATAAAAAAATCACCAGTGCATATTTTGCCAGCTCTGAAGGCTGGAAAACGAATCCAAAAATACTGAACGAGCGACGACTTCCCTTATAGAAATTCCCATCGATCAACACGTAAATTAAAGCGACAAATGTGATCAATAAAATGATCGGTGCGTGCTTCTGAAGTCGATGATAATCGGTGCGCATGAAAAGAATCATCAGACCGATGCCCAGCGCTAAGCGCATGAGCTGCTTGCCCAAAAAATAATGACTGTTTCCATATTCCTCGCGGGCTTTGAAGTAGCTGGCGCTGTAGACGGCAGCCGTCCCAATGACCGCGAGCAACAACACGATAATCACCAGCAGCACATCATATTTTAATCCATTTTTCAATGTTGAATCATCTCCCAAGGCAGTTTGATCGATCTTGAGCAAACATCATGTCTGAAAATGCAAGTTAGCCGACCCGATCTATTCGAACAGGCAATTGGATAATCGGGTAGCGGTTCAGTGGCGCTATCTGACCTTGAACGTGCTGAGGGTCACCAGTACCAGAAGGATGCCGATGATCCAAAATCGAACCACCACCTTCGATTCATGCCAGCCCTTTAATTCGAAGTGATGATGCAATGGCGCCATTTTGAAAATTCGTTTTCCGCCAGTGCGTTTGAAGTATCCGACTTGCAAGATCACCGAGAGCGCCTCAATGACAAAAACACCGCCGATAATCGGCAGCAACAATTCTTTTTTCAATAGCACAGCCAAAGTGCCCAAGGCGCTGCCTAACGCTAGCGCACCAGTATCGCCCATGAACACCTCGGCAGGATGGCTATTGTACCAGAGGAATCCCAGACAAGCACCAAGCAAAGCTGAGCAATACACGGTAAGCTCCCCAGCACCTGGCAAATAGACGATATTGAGATAATTGCTAAAATCCACTCGCCCGGTGATATAGCTGATCGCTGCCCAGGCCATGGCCGAGATCCCCACCAGCCCAATGGCCAAACCGTCCAAACCATCCGTGAGATTCACCGCATTTGAAGTCCCCGTCAAGATAAAAATGACCAATGGGATATAAAAGATACCCCAATAGACCATGACGTTCTTGAAAAACGGAACGGTTGAAGCAGCGCGTTCGATGGCAAACGCTGGATGAAAGTAGAGCATCGACCCAATAATCAACCCCAGGGTCACTTGTCCGACCAACTTATACCGGCCGATCAATCCTTTCGGCTTCTTCTTGACCACTTTCAAATAATCATCCAGAAATCCGACCAACCCCATCCAAATAGTAGCCAATAGAATCAACCAGACATAGAGATTATCCAATCGGGCGAAACAGAGCGTTGGGATCAGTACAGCGAACAGCACAATAATGCCGCCCATCGTTGGAGTTCCAGCTTTCTTCTGGTGTGTCTCAGGGCCATCTGCTCGGATCTTCTCACCGATTTGCCGTCGTCTCAGCTCACGAATGATCCTTGGCCCGATGAAAAAACTAATCAGTAACGCCAAAATAGCTGCCGATGCCGAACGAAAAGTGATGTAACCGAACAGGTTCAATCCAGAGATGTAGGTTTTGAGCGGATAAAGTAAGTGATAGAACATATTTCCTGCCCTATTCAATATTTTAGTTTTCGGAAGGCCGCTGAATCAGGTAATCAGGCCATGACCTTTTTTGCACGGGAGGCTAAGCCTCCAGTTACCTATCAGCTTCCGTTTTTTGATTTTTATTTGGACAAAGATCGTCCCGCTTCAGCTATCAGTGCTGCGGTCACCTGCTCCATCGCCATCCCGCGCGATCCTTTAATCAGGATCACATCTCCGTCTGATACCATCCTCTTTAGTTGCTCAATCAGCTTCGACTTATCATTGAAGTAGAAGACATTTTTCATTCCCTGGCGCTGTGCCTCTTTGGCAGTGAGCAGAGATAGCTCGCCAAAGGTAAGTAGGGATTGAATATTGCCCAGCGTTGCGACATATCGGCCAACAGACTCGTGTTCAGATCGTGCCCAGTGGCCCAGTTCCAACATATCTCCAAGCACAGCGATCCGTTTTCCCAAGGCCTTCATTTGAGAGAGCGTCAACAGCGCCTTGCGAGCGGATTCTGGATTGGAATTATAGCAATCGTTGATAATAACCACGCCGTCCTTGCGAATAACCTCCATCCGTTTCGATGCTGGGGAAAATGCTTCAAGCGCTGACTTGATCGGTTCCAAAGCCAGACCAAATTCCAAGCCCACTGCCACAGCCGCCAGCCCGTTATAGATATTATGCATCCCCGCGATTTTCAACTGAATCGCCACCCGATTCACCGCGAATGCCGCTCGTCCTTCGTTATCGAGTCCCAGAAATCGCCCTGAAATCTGCGCCGGGTTCTCAAAACCATAGGTGACCATCCTTTTGGTTGCTGGCAGCCTTTTGGCTAATAATGGATCATCCACGTTAACAAAGGCAAGTTCGCCCGCTTGCTCTAAATATCTCCACAGCTCAGTTTTCGCCTCGAACACACCTTCCAGCGATCCGAAGAACTCTAAATGGGCTGGGCCGATATTGGTGATCAAACCCGCGGTCGGACAAGCGATCTCTGCCAATCGGGCAATCTCACCGGGATGGTTGGTCCCCATTTCAATCACACCGAGTTGGTGAACTGGCGCCAAATTCAATAGCGTCAGCGGCACGCCGATATGGTTGTTCAGATTTCCTAAGTTTTTCAGCACATGATACTTCTGTTCCAATACCGTCGCAATCATCTCCCTGGTGGTAGTTTTTCCATTGCTGCCAGTTACTGCCACAATGGGTATAGGGAATTTTTGGCGATAATAATGGGCAATCGCCTGCAACGCCTCCAGCGTATCGTTCACCAAAAAATAATTGCCTTGAGGGATTTGATCACCTCGCTGATGGTACCAAGATCGGGACGCCAGGATCGCCCGAGCCCCCTTCGCTACCACTTCCGCGATGAAATCGTGACCATCATGTCGATCCCCTTTAATAGCGATGAAAGTTTGGTCAGATTCAATAACTCGGGAATCAATGCAAAAACTATCAATTGCTTGCTCAAGCAACGAAGCTTCCCCAATAAAATCGAATCGAACTTTCTCAATGTTGAGCAATTCCCGAAATTTTAATTCCATCTTTGAACCTTTCATCGTTGCCAGATCGATTCTGCTTCTTGAACTCGGAGCAAATCCAACATCGCACGAACCTAAGCTTACAATTTGCCCCAACTAAGTTTCACCAAGAACTATATTCTGCAAGGTCCACAATAGGCGAACATTGAATGATGCACCGAGCCCCGACCCGGATCCTTCTGCCAGCTTCTGGAATTTGTGCAGAAACTCTACCGGTGCCTTTAATCTCCACCCGAAGCCCACGTTGCGATAATCTTGAAAGTGCCTCCCGCATTGACAGCCCGATCACCGATGGTACAATAGTGTATTCAGTTTTGTGCTCTGAAGGGTTTTCATTAAAATCCTGCGTTCGGACCATGATCTGCGCCCCGGGTTCCACCCTAGTTCCTGCTGGCGGATCCTGAGCGATGATGATGTCCCCTGGGTTTTCCAGCACGAGTTTCAATTTCAACTTATCAACGATTTCATCGGCCACTGGGACAAGCTTATTGAGCAAATTCGGCACAAAAATCGATTTGCCATTGCTATCCTGTTGCACCAATTGAGGTCGTGCCACGAATTGCTTTTCTAATTCGATGACTCGAAAAATGCGTTGCAAAATCCGTTTGAACGTTGGCGCAGCCACCTCGCCTCCGAAATATGCCTTGCGCGGATTATCAACCATGACATAAACCAATACTTGGGGTGATTCTGCTGGGAAAAAACCGATAAATGAACTGATGAAATGATTCTCTGTATAGCGCCGAAGCTGCGGATCATATTTTCGAGTTGTTCCAGTCTTGCCTGCAATTCGCAATCCCTCCACAAACGCCTGGCGACCAGTCCCTTCCAAGACCACATCTTCGAGCATCCGCACGATGGTCCGCGAGGTTGAATCCGAAATCACCCTACGAATGACTTCAGGCTGAACATATTCCGAGTTCAACCGAGTATCTTCAGAAACTCCCAAATAGATTTTCGGCTTCAACAAAAAGCCGCCATTGGCCAACGCTCCAAACGCCATTGCCATTTGAATCGGCGTCACCGATATCTCGTAACCATATGACATGGCGATTGGGGTAAATTTGGACCACTCGATCGTCTTTTTCAATTCACCGCTGCTCTCCCCGGGCAATTCAATGCCAGTCGTCACTCCAAATCCGAAATCACGAACATACCGATAGATCAAACTCTTATCCAAGTCTTTGGCTAACTTTGCCATCCCAATATTGCTTGATTTCTTGATAATATTGGCAACGCTCAGCCATCCGTAGGGCTTCACATCTTCGATCACGCGGTCATAGATCTTATATTTGCCGTTCTCGCAATAAACCATGTCCTCGGGCGATTTTAAGCCTTCCTCCAGAATGGCGCTCATGACGATCGGTTTGAACGTGGAGCCTGGTTCATAATTATCGGTAATGGCGCGATTTCTCCAACTCTCGGGTGAGGCGCCGCCAGCATTATTGGGATCGAAATCTGGCTTCATCGCCATGGCCAATATCTCGCCGGTACCAGGGTTGGTGATGATAATCGTTGCTGCATCGGCCTCGAAGGTGTCGACCACATGCTGCCCTTCCTCCTCTGCAATCCACTGGTAGGTATTGTCGATGGTAAGGAACACGTTTTTTCCCTTGCGCGGCTTTTTAGTGGGATAGTTGGGGTCCGATATGGTGTTTCCCAGCGCATCCCGTTGATAGACGGCCAAGCCATGGCTGCCCTGCAATTCATGATTCATGGCAAGCTCCACCCCGCTCAGGCCTTTTAGGTCGATATCGGTGAAACCTACCAATTGCGCAGCCAGGTGGCTCTGGGGATAGTAGCGCCGCGGTTCCTTGATGATCCTGATACCAGGCAATTTCAACGCCTCGATCTGTCGCATCATGTCCTCATTGATCCCTCGGGCTAACCAAAAAAAGCTGCGCTTGCCATCCAATTGCGATAAATAGAATTGCCGGCTTCGATTGAAAATCCGAGCGAAATGATCGGCCATCAACCCTCGATCGACAACTTTGGTTACATCTACTCCAATCGACCAGCTATTGCGATTGATAGCAAGATAGCGCATTTTGCGATCAAAGATGATGCCCCGGGCTGGTTTTAATTCGGCTGCATACAAATATTGGTTGCGCGCTCTTTCCACGTAGCTACCTCGCTCCACTATCTGAATCTGTATCAATCGCATCACCAGGACGATAAAAAATAGTAACGCCACCAACACCAACGCGATGATTCGTCTTAGGCTGCTTTGATCTGCTGTTATTCTCGTTTTCATGGTTAGGCGCTTTCACCCTGGCTTGTTCCTCAATTTAAACTGCACAATTGCTTCAAAAATTGACCTGAATTGATTTTGAGATGCTGGCGAAACGATCTGAAAGCGACAATGATCTAATCTGTGTCCCTATTATTTGATGCTCTCATTTGTTCACTTCGGATCCATGCTTGATCATGGGGATCCGAACGATCTCATACGGCGGATAGCTCATGTTCAATTTTGTGCGAGCAATGGAGACAATTCGATCCTCCCGAGATAGATGCAATACCCTGCCCTGCAACTTCTCGTTAGTCTCTTTGTAATAAGTGAGCTGCTTTTCCAATTGTTCGATTTCCTGGATCAATTGAGCGATCTTCACCTTTTGCCAGACCAAGCCGACGAGAATCAATGCGATGATCAGGATTCCGACCAGCACCAGCCACCGGCTGGTCGGCCGTGCCAATTCTTGCTGTACCTGATCAATGCTGCGAACCAATGTGCGACGACGTTTCACATAACCTGACATAATCGCTCTCTATGATTTCCCTTAAATTTTCTCAGCCGCCCTTAACTTGGCGCTGCGGCTTCTGGGATTGAGCGCAATTTCCTGGACGGACGGTCTTACTACCTTTCGGGTAAGCAAACGAATTGTCGGTTGTTTGCCACAGACACAGCTCGGCAGGTCCGCTGGACAAATACAGGGATTCGCTTGCTCACTGAAAAACTCTTTGACCAATCGATCCTCTAGCGAATGATAAGCGATGATCACTATTCGGCCACCAGACCGCACCAGACTGAGTGAGCTGGTCAAGAATCGGGATAAATGAGTCAATTCATCGTTCACTGCAATCCTCAACGCCTGAAAAACTCTGGCTAGGGTCTTGATCCGATGGGAGTGCGGCACGCTGGATTCGATGATCCTTGTCAATTGGCGCGTTGTAGCGATCGATTGTTGCGCTCGGTATCTAGCAATGGCGCGAGCGATCGCACGAGCCCGGCGCTCCTCGCCGTACTCCCTAATTATCTTTTCCAGCTCCGCAACCGAATATTGATTGATTAACTGAGCTGCTGTCAACGAACCATCGCGAGACATTCGCATGTCCAATGGTCCATCAGCATTGTAGCTGAAACCTCGCTCTGGCGTATCGATTTGATGCGAGGAAACTCCCAAATCCAATAAAATCCCATCCACCAAATCAATATCGAGCGAATCCAAAATTCCTTTCAACTCCGCAAAATTGCCACGACATAACATCACTTGCGATCCGTAATGCGCAAGATTTCTTCCCGCCTCCTCCAGCGCCCGATCATCCCGGTCGATCCCAATCACCCGCCCGTTGGCTGTCAAACGATTCAAAATGGCTCGACTGTGTCCCCCAGCTCCGACCGTCCCATCAATGTATATGCCCGATGGGTTGCCGATCAGGTAGGCCACCACCGCCTCTGTCAATACTGGGGTATGAAATTCCTGCGGAATCACTGACTTAATTCGCTCGCTATTTTCTCTTCAAGATCAATGCCTGATTGCTCGATCTCCTGAATATATCTCTCTCGAATTTTAGGGTCCCATATCTCGATACGATTGTAGGCACCTACAATCTGAACGTCCTTCTCGATCCCTGCATATTCTAAAAATTTCGGAGGAATCGTGATCCGACCCTGCTTATCCAATGTCACATCAATCGATTTCGACCCGAGCATCGACATATAAGCGCGATGCAACGGATCCGCCTCTGAGAGCTTATCTATGATTTCAATGATCTTTTTCTCATAAACATCCATCGGATAAACATAGAGACATTTATCCCTGCCATATTGGATAATGTAAGTGCTATCGGCATTTTCAGATGTCGCCTTTCGAAATTTCGCCGGAATATTCACTCGGCCTTTATCATCTAGCGTATAAAAAAACTCTCCGATAAATAGTGGCATCGTTTTTCGCCTCTCAGCTCCGATGAATGAAAAAATTGGCCCGCACAATCATTTTCAAAATTTTCTACTCAACGCCTATATCAATGCTTTCGCCCTTATGCCCATCCCTCCCTGTGCCGCCACCACTATTGCTTTAAAACTCTTCCATCAATCCCCCATTCCTTCATCAATTGGCCACACTTTCAACCATTTTTTTGGTTTTATTACCCATTTTTACCCCTTTTCTCCCACAATTATACACTTTTTTTTTCTTATTGTCAAGCAAAAAATGCAATTATTAAAAAATTTTTTCCCAAGCGAACGTTTTTTTTGAAGCCTTTCCCCTGGAATCGTTTCAGCTCTTGTTTGCAATTACCATTTATGGTTCGGAAAAATCAACTATTTTTTGGACGATTATGGAGAACGGAGAGGACTCTTGTTATTTTTTATGGGGAATTTTGCACTGGCTGGAAATGAGATTTGTTAGGCGGGAACTGGCTCAGCCTCTCTTTCTTTCTTGGTCAATAAGAGCTCACAATTGCATTATAATGGTGTTAGAGGAGATATGAGGATAGCTCTTATTTTCATCAAGGACATGGATGACGCGCCATCCGAGCAGGACCAAATGATCTGCAATGAAGCGCCGATGACATCGGAAAAATAGTTTTTCAGCACACATGATGGCCGTGCGCTTTGATTCAGCAATGGAGGTCAATTGCTCGATCCCCTTTAAAAACGATTCACTTTTCATGTATTCCAGATAGCCTCCATTGCGAAAACCGCCTAAAGCATCACCTAACCAATGATATTCAACTCCACTTCGCGCGAGCTCGCACTTTAATTGCTCCAATTGATATTGTGGATTGGACTTTGAAGACGGAAAGCGTCGGACATCGGCAATCACCTCGATGCCATATCGCTGAAGCAAATAAAGGAAATGCTCGATGGGATGAGTGGAGTGTCCAATTGAATAAATTGTTTTCTTAATATCCGACATTAGCTGTTGAATTGAAATTTTTAATGGACCAGATCGAACTTTCTGACTTTTTGAAATACCTGAAAATCTTGTAAGCTTTTTTCGATCGCAACGACGTTTTTTTCCCAAATTAAAAATCATTGGCAGATGGCCATACTACCATTTTGGGACCGTTATTTAAGCGGATGGATAGGTTTCGTCATGAACCTTTGCTTAAGGGGACAATAAATTAGTGCATTTGCAATAGCCACTTTTTAGATCAATTCCATTTCGCGAAACAGCAGATAGTTTTTAAAACAGGCCTGTGCTCAAAGCGATGAGCAATTGGCCACTAAAATAGCAAGCCAGGCTTAGGCGATTGTACTTGAGTGGTCTTTTAAACTTATTGATGGCCAGGATTAAATCAGACAGGTAAAATAGTCCAGCCCCTAAAGCAATGGCCCAAGCTTGATTCGCATTGAAAAAAGTCCCAGAAAAAGTCGAGAGAGCGCGATGCATCATAAAACTAATGACCAAAACATAGCACATGACTGGAAGCTTCATCTCTCCTAAGCCAGAATATAGGTAGATATAGATCAAGATTGCCAGCACAAGCAAAACGATCGCGGTGACCCAATCCATGCGAACAAACCCGCTGTGTGCGGTAAAAACGATGGAATAGATGATATGCGTAATGAGGAAGAATACTAAACCAAATAAAAATGCCCGAGCAGATTTGAACATCAACGCAATATCCCCGGCAAGAGAAAAGATCAGACCGACGAGGATTCCAGAATTATAGCTTAAATGGTGGGGTTCTGGCGTGAACAAAGACAGCCCGGCAATGATGATTATTAGGACCGTTGCCGTGGGTTTAAAAATATAGATTTGTTTGATTTTCTCGGCAAATTCAGCCCGTATAAGCAAGCTCACTACAAGGATCAGCGCTCCGATAAATGGGTAATAATAGATCGACATCGATTTTTCCTATTTTATTTTGTAAGCGCGGATGAGCGTTTTGTCAGTCGCACCGGTGGGCGAGTCATCTACTCCAAAATTCGTGGCGCAAAATACCGTATAGCTCCACGTCTTCGAACTGGCCGAACTTTTTAAATTGCTGGCGCTGACATCCCTCGTATCTCATGTGTACTTTCTGCAAGACACGACCCGAGGCTGGATTGCTTTTAAAATGTCTCGCGTAGATCCGATTTAGCCCCAATTCTTCAAAACCGTATCGCAGGACTTGCGCAAGCGCTTCGGTGCAATAGCCCTGATTCCAATAGGGCTTTCCGATCCAATAGCCGACCTCACCGGTTTCATGCTCTTGACTAATGCTCGATAGCCCGATGGCGCCGATCAGATAATTTCCACTACGATGGATGATGGCAAAAATCACCTGCTCCATTTTGGCAAAAAGATCCGCGTGTTTACTGATCCACTTTTCTGCAACACCATCCTCATAAGGGTAAGGAATATTCAGTGTCCGGCGGGCTACCTCGTACTCGCCTGCCAATTTTTGGACCATCGGGGCATCGGCCAGGGTGAAAGGTCGAAGTGTGAGACGGTTAGTTTTCAATTCAGGAATTGGATTCATTTTGGTTGATTCGCTCGTCAGGTGATGATTTTTTGATATTCCTTTTTGACCAAATTAGCGCCATATCTACGCTCCAGCCGCCGAATGGTAAAGTGGCCGCGAGCAATATTTTGAAAATGATCGATGAATATCGTATTGATGATCGCGCCTCCAATTGCGCCAATGGTTGGAATTGCCATGGCTGCTGCCTTTTCCGTCACAACTACTCCGAATCGAGAGGCGATCAATGCAATCAAGCGCACCAATACTGGGGCCCCATCTTCCGCTAAGCCGCGGCTGGCGATGTGTCGGGCAGCATCAGCGACCGCCTTGGAAAGGGCGGCTCGAACTGCATAATAGCCGGTTTCGCTTGCGTTGTCTTGCTCAGTTGGCCCGCCAAGTGCAAAAATCTGTAAACAATTCAACATCGTCTCTGCGGAATTGATATCTTCACCTTCAGCTCGCGCAATCTCTGCAATCGAACGTAACATGATCACAGTTGAAACTGGTAATTCCATCGCAAAACCCATCCAGCCGAACGCTCCCCCAGTAGCCCCCGAGGCTGCCACCGCGAGTTTGTGGAAAAGATCTGTGCGCCGAATCGGCCTGCCACTATCGATCGTTTTGATGGCTATCCGAAGTGCTTTCTCAATCGCCTTTCGAGTCGCTAATTGGATCAGCTGAGCCCAATTTTCAGGTAATAACTCCAAGCCCCGCTCAATTGGTAGGCCTAGTTTGTGACTAATTTTCGCAGCAAAGCTGGGGGACTCCAATAATCGCTTTGCCTCACGCAAAGCAGCAAAATCCTCAAGAGAAATTCTCATGCGTCAGACATAATTGCTTTTCAATATTGTTAAAAAGTTGCCTGATTTCACTGTGCTCTCATTTATTCATTCAGTGGTTACCATGAGCGCTCTGATCAAGCAAAACCAACATAAATTTCATCCCATTTTAGAATATTTCATTGGGCTTCAACTCATCTCTTAGCCCTATTTAACATCTATTAATCAAAAGAAATTGATTCAATCTATCCTGCTTTAGAGGAACAGGAGATTGCAGGGACATTTAAGGTCGATAATGTATAACTCTCCTGCGATATTTATTTCTACCAGTGAGCAAGGTAATTTGTCAAATTATTTTAGAAACATCATCGAATTTGTGAGGTCTACGTCTTTTACATCGCGATGCTCCACCTTCTCTAAATTATCAGCAACATCTTTGTATCTGCTGAAGCAGCAATGTTTTTCTTAATGCATCAAAGCACCATGATGATCCATGAATGTGAGGGATGAGAACGAAGTGCTTCGTCTGGTGCCTTTTTATTCCAGACCCAATTTAAAGGCTTTTTCGATCACTTCTCTGGTGACTTCGGGAATATCCAGATCTGCTAATTGATCCCGAGAGAACCAATGGGCTGCAATGACATCGGATTGGGGTTTCAGTTCACCTGAAACGAACTTAGCCAGATAGTCGATCAGCACGTAGTGATATTTGATTTTTCCTTCGGCATCTTGAAGAATCAAATCGACTACCGAGATGACGTCCAGGGGTTCGATATCGATATTACATTCCTCTTTTACTTCGCGAATACCAGCATCACGAACGCGCTCGCCGAGCTCTACCAGGCCACCTGGGAGCGACCATAAGGATTTGGCGGGCTCGTTGCCGCGCTTCACAAGCAAGATTTGTCCTTCAGAATTAAATGTAATAACGCCCACTCCAACCAGCGGCGCCGAGGGATAGCTCCGTGTCATTCGTTGTCGGTCCTAATTAGCTAAATTTCTTTTTGAATTGAGGGAAATTTAAGATCGTAACCTTTCGGCCAGTGCGCTGAATCCAATTTTCTTGCTGCAATTGGCGGAAAACGCGAGAAATGGTCTCTCGGGAAGTTCCTGCCATATTCGCCAGATCCTGTTGCAATGGAATGCGGGGTATGACCACCATTTCTTTGTTGAACCTTCCTTGATCTTCAGCCAGCAGAATGAGAGATGAAGCAACTCGGCCCATCGCATCCTGGAGCGAGAGGCTCTTAATTTGCGTGTCGCTCTTCCGAATCCGGCCAGCTAATTCCTTCATCAAGCTGATGGAAATCTGGGGATATTCCTCCAATAATCTCAAAAAGTCCGCGCGGCGCAGAATTAATACCTCGGAATCCTCAATAGCGGTTACGCTGGCTGAACGAGCCTTCCCATCGATTAACGAAAGCTCTCCGAAAAAATCGCCATGCTGAAGAATCGAAAGGATCACTTCTCGGCCATCATCAGTCGTTCGCGATACTTTCACCCGTCCCTTTTGAATGAGAAACAGGGTGTTGCCAGCCTCTTCCTCGATGAAAATGATCTGGTCCTTGTCATAATGCTGCGTTACACATAGTTTGCGAATTCGCTCAAGATCATCCTCACTCAATTTGGAAAAAAGCGGTACTCTTTTTAACAAATACGTTTCCATGTGCCCTCCCCAATGAGTGGTTAGCTTCACGAATTAAAAGATTGATCAATAAAACATCTCTATTCAGAAACTTTGTCCCAACGCTGCCATGTGATCCAGATTTATGCTCACTTCATAAGATGCCAGAAGTTTTTCGCAACATGAACAATCGAAGAAAATACAAACGTCACTTCTGCGAAAGCAGGGGTTTCCTCGCATTTCTTAACTACCATGCAAAATGATACCGAGATCCATGAGGTGTGACTCTTTGATTCACGCCATAGCTATCTGGATTCGGTTCGATCGAACTCTTCGAGCATTTGATAAACAGCATCCATCACCATGTTGGCTTGCTGTTGCAACTGGTCTTTGTTTTCCAGGGAGACTTCAATTTTTTCTAATTGGATCGGCTTTCCCACACGGACCCGGACCTTGGCAGGTCGCGGGAACCAGGCTTTCGGCGGCAGAACTCGGTCCGTGCCCCAAATTGCCACTGGAACGACTGGAGCCCCAGTAAGCTGCGCCAGACGAACGAACCCGGTCCTCGGTCGTAAGCGTTCCCCAGGCTGTTTTTTTCGGGTCCCTTCTGGGGCCATAAAAAGGATTTCGCCGTTTTTTAGTAGGTTCAAAGCATGTTCAAATGCAGCTTGATCCGAAGCATCGCGAACTACTGGGAACATATTTACAGCTTTGAGCCACCATTTTAGCACTGGCACGCGAAACAGCGAATCCTTAGCCATGGTATGAACTCGATGCTTTATCACCAGAGCCATGGCGACAGCATCAAGATTGCTGTTGTGATTGACCACCCCAATGTAAGGCCCTTTTTCTGGGAAATTTTCTCGGCCATATCCCTTTCCCCTAAGATAGATCTTGGCAAAGAGCTTAAGTATGAAAGCTGAAATCCAATAGATCATATTAGACCGATGAATTAGTTTATTGCACTCATGTTTTATTGAAGATTAAAAATTAAACATTCAACTGGATAAAATCAAGCATATTTTTTTTCAGATGAAAAAATATCATCAATTAGCGATATAAACCGAATTCATAAATATAGCGCTCAACCTTGGCAGGGACGAGTTCAGTGATGGGGAGGCCCTCTCTGATGCGCTGACGGATTTCTGTTGCAGAAATAGATATCAAGGGAGAGGATAAAATGATGGCATGCTGCCGATACACTGTTTCTGCTTTGGTTAAATCGACATTGGGCCGTTGCAGCACTACCAATTGGCAATTGGCGATGATTTTATAGGGGGATCTCCAATTCTTGAAATCGATTAGGCTGTCTGCGCCAATAATCAAATAAAGATCCCGACGCGACAAATTAAACTTCTTCTTGAAATAATAAATCGTATCAATGGTATAGGAAATCCCCCCTCTTTGAAGTTCTATGTCGGAAACCTCAAAATCGGGAAAAGATTCGATGGCAAGTTGGACCATGCGATAACGGTGAGTCGCATTTGTTAAGGGCGTCTGTTGTTTGTGCGGCGGAATGGCTGCTGGGATGAAAATGATTCTCTCTAAGCGCAGTTTCTCTTTGGTCCAGTTGGCTAAAAGAAGATGACCGTTGTGAATCGGATCGAACGATCCACCAAATAATCCGATTTTAATCGCTCCCTCCATCCCTGGCAATGACTGGGGTTTCGCATCTACCAGGTCTGCCAGAACATTTCACTTGTTATCAGTTTTCAGAATAGATAAGAACTCCTTGGCTCGAGTGCTTTTGCTGCCTTGCGGATATTTTTCCATGTACAGCTTATAGAATTTCTGGCTGTGATCGATTTCACCTAACAAGCGATAACATTCTGCCTTTTGCCAAAGTGATAGTTCTGCATATTTGGTGTCATAATAGTTATCGAGTACATAGTCATAATATATCAGCGCAGCACGATAGAGCGCGCGCTTCCGGTATGATTCGCCATTCTTAAAATTCTTCAGCGCTAGCTTCTCACGACATTTTCTCATGTATTCTTTTGCTCGGGGGGCTAATTCGCTTTGTGGGAAATCCTCTAAAAATTTCTGAAATTCCTCAATCGCTTTTTCAGTGTATGTCTGATCCAACGCTGCCTTTGGTGATAATCGAAAATAACTCAATCCGATCTGGAATTGCGCATCGTCTACATATTCGCTATTGGCGTACATGCGGATCAATTTCTCATATTCAGCTATCGCTAAAATGTATTCCTTCAATCGAAAATGACATTCTGCATAATAGAATTGGGCCTTGTCGCTCAAACTCCCGCCTGGCGAATTCAGAATAACAATCCGAAACTGGGTTCGGGCTTCCAAATAATCACCATCGTTGAACAATTTCTCTGCGACTTTCATCCGCTCTTCGATGGATATATTCGGCCTAATCTTCTGTCGGCTGCATGTCGCGACAACAATTATTATCAATAACACCCAGATCGTGTAATACTGAAAATTGTGTCTCATATAAATCCTTCTATTTGCTCCGCAACCGGAAAAATAAGTAGATGATGGTAGCAGTTGCCGCCGTTATAATCATCGGCTCGAGATAAACTCTTAGTCCGTTTTGCTCGGGCAACTTGCCTTGAGTTAAAGGGATCGAACTATGCTCCAAATTCGACACGTCACGAGTTCGGACTTGATCCTCAAATCGTTGCTGAAACTCATCCACCCAAAGTACCTGACCAGACCTGCCTTCTGTGGCGCGCATTTTGAGATGCAGCTTTATGCCCCGCTGAATGAATTTTTTTTGCATCCCTCGAGCATAATTCACAGAGAAATCGAGAATCTGATAATCCAGAATAAAGGTTGGGATTGAATCGCTTTTCTCCAGATAGATGGTCGTTAGACCGCGTTGAAAGAAATTTTTGATGATCCCATTCTCAACCAATAATTTCGTATCATTGGGAGAATTGTACGGTGACCGAATCAAAATCGAAATGTTTTGTCCCTTGGGCAGCCGCTCAAAAATTGTGTTGGCGATGGCATCGATCAGCTCGTTGCATACCGTCAGATTATCGGATGGCTGGCACCCGACTCGGCTGGGCAATAGCTGAACACACAACCACAGCAGAAGCAGCGCCTTGTAATATTTGCTCCAGGCTCCCATAAAATCAATTCATTGATACTCTATTAGGGTAATAAAGTTCCGCCTGCTTCATGCCAGATCATTTTGATTGCTCTCTTGCCATGATGCAAATTTGAAATTTTCACGTCTGCGAATCAACTGAATAACTCAAAAAAACCTAATTTCGATGCGAGCCTCAAAGTAGTATTTGGAAGAGCTCGTGCGAGCCGACTCTCTGATCGCAAAAAGAATAGACCTTCAGATTTTTACAATTGACGGTTAAATAGGTATTGGTTCTTGGTTTCAGTTCTCAGATGCGAATCAGCAACGAGAGGACATGCCATCGCGCAAACTGAACCTGTTCTTTTTGATAAAGAAATGCATAATTGACCATAAACTGTGGATGATTAAATTTGTTCTCCTCGGATACAAAAATATTTGAATCGATCAGCCCGATGCCAGCGGAGAAAATCCGCACCGAGGCAAATCGCTCCTGAAAATATCCAGTCCGGAGTGCCACCACCGAAAAGAGATTTTGCTCAAATCCGAGATGAATTTCTCGAACACCTTTACGATCGTCTTCAGTAAGATTTCGGACATCCAACGAAACAGTCGCATTCGACCATGGTCGATAGCAAATACCGATGTTCATGGTCTGATCTGAAAGCCGCTCTAAAGGTAGGCGAACTTCAGCGATCTTGTTTGGGAAATCAATAAAAGCAAGCCCAACATTCATCCGCGGGGATGGCTTTAACAAGATGCCATAGCTGAACCCCCAGCCGCTGTGTGCCTGACCTCCTATTATCTGACGATAAACGCTGCTGGAGAATCCCAAAGACACGCGATCAGCCAGCTTAAGTCTGGCAATCAGCGAATGGTAACTATTATCCCAAGTCGCACCGTCCTGAAAAAATTGTCGCTGTTCCCGTAGGACCGTCGTGTTGATCACTTGTTCATTCAATAACAATGCCAGATCCAGAAAATTTGCAGTCACCGCAATCCCCTTGACCGCCAATAGGATAGTCTTCAGCCGATCGCTCACTGGACGCTTCGTGCCAAGGTCTACCTCTTGATTGGTTGAAAATAAGCCAGTCGGCGCAATCGGATTGAAGAACAGGGTGATTCGATGCGCTTTGTCGAAGCGGTAGAAACTGAGCGTTGCGGGATTGAAATTCGCCGATACGATATTATCCTCCATGGCTGTATAAGCACTTGCCATGGCGATCGGCCGCGCTTTGATGGTGCTGAAAGTGAAATAGTAATCCTGTTGCCCTAACCCGCAACGCCAAGTGAGCAGGATCAAGCAAGAAACAAATTTGAACTTCATCTTGAACACAGCAACAACTCCAACGCATTACATTTTTCATGAGAGCTTTTTTCCGTCTCGATCTTCTGAGATGATCAAGAGGAGCTCATCATTTTAATGAAACTTCGATAATTTGAAGCTTTGGTACGATGGTAATTAATTGATCGAATGATCAACATTGTTTTCTCATATTTCTAAGACCAAACTACTGAGAGAGAAATCCACGAATTTGGACTCGATCCTATTTTTATTTCAAATTGCCTTTACTGCTTCCAGCAGTTCACCAATATGAGAGATTCTGTTCCCAATGTAGTATTAAAAATTACTGATCGCACCAGATAACTCCAAGCATAAGACGTTCGGCTTTTACTGCACATTGCGGTAGATCAAACCACGAGCTGCAATCCGTCCCTAATACAAGGTCGTGATAGGCCTCGCTGCACTTTGATTATCAGGTAGTAACTTAGCGATCCTATCGGTCGTTCATTTTAGACGAGAGACTCAATGAAACGTTGCAGGATCTTTCATCACACGATCAACTGTCCAAACTTGTTAGCATGGTTTTGGGACGATTAATCAGGGCGAACATAAGGGGAACCAAGTTCAACAGCGAAATTGACAGGGTGAAGAGATTGCCATGCTTAGTAAAAAAAGTGGTGGTCTTCCGCAGCGGGAGATCGTGAACCAGATATAGAGCTTGAAAGATTGGCGATGCCTTCAACGTTCGACCATAGGGATCGACGAACATCGATACCCCGGTATTGGCGCATCGGGCGATGCTGACGCGGTTTTCGATAGCGCGAAATATTGCCATCTGAGCGTGATGGTACGGAGCGGCACTGCGCTTGAACCAAGCGTCATTAGTGATGATGACCAGAATATCGGCACCGTTTAAAATGAAGCTTCGCACCAGTTCTGGGAACAAGGATTCGAAGCAGATAATAACTGGGATTTTTAGGAATCGCCGTCGAGATTGCTCTATCGATGAGTCAGGGATTGTTTGGGTGATCGGCACATCGAAGGAGACAATTTTTTGTCCCGGAGAAAAATTTCCTTCACCCATCTCAAGTCGTTCCAGGAATTCCTTTAACCAAGGCAATGATTCAGTAAATGGCACGCGTTCGCCAAATGGCACCAAGTGAATCTTGTGATAGATCTGAAACCCTGGGTCATCAGGTGTCAAGAGAAACACGCCGTTGAATGTCAGATAGCTTTGGTCCTCCATGTATTGAAAATCTGGTGCGCCAGTGATGAGCGGCGTGTTGATCTGCTGCAACATCTCGCGAATATTGGGAAGAAATAGGCTTGAAATTCGCAGGTAATCGGGGACTGCGGTCTCTGGCCAAATGATGAGATGCGGATGTTGCTGAGCGGCGGCCAAGGTAAGCTCATGATAAATCCGCCAGTTCTCAGCCAAAAAGGCATCGTTCCATTTGACATAGGGATCAATATTTCCCTGAATTAGTCCAACTTTGATGCTATTGTCTGGAGCTGGCTGCTCTTTTGGAATTACCATTCGGCCATAAATCCAAGGCAAGATAAATAGCAAAAGGAGCAGCAGATAATAGATCACCAACTTTTTAAAATTGGAGCTGTTTTTCAGGATGAGCCAAATGACGACATTGATCGTTACAACCCAGAACGAAACGCCGTATGCACTAGTAATGCTCACATATTGGATCAGGTTCAAATAATAGCTCTGAGTATACGCCAGCGAGCACCACGGAAATCCCAGTACGCCCAATGAACGGAGATATTCGACCCCAGTCCATAAGAACGGAATGCACCAGTAAAGATATTTTGGCCCAAGCCGATTGCTGAGAAAGTTATGAAGCACCGCATAAATGATCATGTAAATAGGAAGATAAAGAATAGCAGCAATTGCGCCAGGGACTGTGACCAGATTGATCCACCACAGTGTGCCGATATTCATGAATAATCCGGCAAGATAACCCCATTTGATCGTCTGAGCTAAATTTTTATGCTCCAGGAGCAAAAAGAACGGAATAAGCGCGACATAAGCCAAAAAACCCAATCGGTATGGGGGGAATGAGAAAGATAACAATACGCTGAACAATAGCGTTAGTAGCAGGTCTTTTTTCATTTAAGCTTGTTGCTCTTGGTTGCGATTTTGATTTTGGATCCTAAGATAATCCAGAAACGACTGGAGGATCAGGATAGCGGCGATTTGATCGACTTTTGCTTTAAGCCGGCTTGGCGATTTGTCGAATTGATGGATGGTCCGCTGGGCTTCGATCGAGCTCCAGCGTTCATCCCAGCGATGGATCGGTAAATGGAACCGCTGTTGCAATTGCTGGATAAACCGATCCACTTGTTGCGCAGCGACCGTGGCCTCGCCCTTCAAGTTTAACGGCCAACCGACGACGATCTCAGTGACTTGCTGTCCAATGATAATAGCTTCCAATTCGGCCAGCATCTGTTGCAATCCTGAAATCTTGATGGTTGGCAAACCTTGGGCAATAGTCCGCATCGGATCACTAATCGCCACTCCCAACCGGCGAACACCATAGTCGATCCCCAATATTCGGCCGGTTGTGTTCATCCGTTTGCTCGATTCACTAAAAATGATTTTTTCGGCTATTCAGTTTTTTATAAGTATTATCTGGATAAGGCAAAGCCGCCAGCAAAAGTGTAACAACTGGCGGCCTCATCGATCCCATGATTATCATTCTAACGGTTGTTTCAATACTTCTTTGAGCAATTTGCCCGCCTTGAAATGGGTCTTGCGTCGCGCTGGCACGTAGATAATTTCCCCAGTTTTTGGATTGCGGGCTTTCGGCTTCGGCTTTGTGGTCTTCACTTCAAATACACCAAAATCCCGAATTTCAATGCGAATCTCTGGATCGGCCTCGGACATGAATTCTCTTAACGTCGTGAATACTCCATCAACCACTTTCTCGGTTAGGTAAATCTTTTCCCCCACCAGTTTGGCGGTGCGTTTGGCGACATCCTTCTTGGTTATGGTCTGTTTCATCGATTCTGCTCCTTATTTTGCATTAATAGTGAATTGGTATCTGCTTCGGTTAATTTTCAGCTTCTTGCATCAAATTTGACAAATCCAATCGCTTGAAGCCGGTGTCTGTCCCACTCAGGCGTTCCACAGTTATGATGCCTTTTATTTTACTGATCTTCCCAATAATAGTCGTCAAATGCTTGAGATTGCGCACTTCGATGAGCATATTATTATGCACAAACATGTCTTCTGTCTTCAAAACCACGTTGACGATATTGGCATCGGTTGATGAAATGGCTTCGGTGACATCGCGTAAAAAGTCTCGACGATCATGCGCGACCATGTACAATCGAACCATAAAGCGCTTATCGCGATCCACGTCCCATTCTACTTCAATATTTCGCTCAGGATCTTTCATCAAGTTTAAGATGTTCTTGCAATCAGTACGATGGATCACCACCCCCCTTCCTTTTGTGATGAAACCAATGATTTGATCTCCTGGGACTGGTTGACAACACTTGCCAAAATTGATCAACATGTTTTCGATGCCCTGCACCCGAACCCCTTTATCCGAACTTCTCGCCCGACGAATGAACCGCTTGATTAACGTCTCGTCTTTCATTTGATCAATTCGTTCGGGGGCAAGCTTTTGCATCACGCCATGAATCGCAATATCCCCGCGACCGATCGCGGCGTACAGTTGATTTACTTCGGAATATCCATAGCTCTGCGCAATCTCACTGAGTTCCTCATCATCTTTTTTTAAATTGTATTTCTTCAGCTCTTTCAGAAAAATCTCTTCGCCCAGCTTTACGCTTTGTTCAAACATCGAATCTTTGATCCAGCGCTTGATCTTGCTGCGGGCTTTCGATGTCTTGACAAATTTGATCCAATCCTGGTTTGGATGCTGGCTGCTCGAGGTGATGATCTCGACGGTATCTCCGCTGCGCAGTTGGTAATTGAGCGGCACAATGCGACTATTGACCTTGGCTCCGAGACAATGATACCCCAATTCAGTATGAATCGCAAAGGCAAAATCTACGGGCGTCGAGCCTGCTGGCAACCGATACAGATCGCCCCGAGGGGAAAAAACGAACACCTCGTCCTGGAACAGGTCAATCTTTAGATTTTCCATGAACTCTTTGGAGTCCGGCGCATCCTGCTGCCATTCTAACACCCGGCGCAGCCAGACAAAATGCTTGTCCAGCTCATCTTCCTTGACTTTGCCATCTTTGTACCGCCAATGGGCTGCAATTCCTTCTTCAGCGGTCCGATGCATCTCCTCGGTTCTAATTTGAATCTCGACAATCTTGCCATCTGGACCAATAACCGTGGTGTGAAGCGATTGATACATGTTTGATTTCGGGGTCGCAATATAATCATCGAACCGCTCATGAATCGGAGTGAATAAACTATGCACCACCCCCAGCACAAAATAGCATTCTTCAACTTTATTGACGATCACCCGGACTGCCAGAAGATCCTGGATCTCTTCGAAAGGCAGACGTCGGCGCAACATCTTCATGTAAATGCTGTAAAAGTTTTTCGGACGACCACTGATTCGAGCTTGGATACCAAGCCGCTTCAGCTCTCTCTGGATCGGCGCAGCCACGCGCTTAATATATCGCTCCCGCTCATCCCGTTTCTCAGCCACCTTGTTGACCAGCTCTTCATACGCCTGGCGATTGAGTGTCTTGAACGATAAGTCCTCCAATTCCCACTTCAATTTGGCGATGCCGAGCCGATGGGCTAACGGCGCATAGACATCCAGCGTTTCGCGGGCGATCCGCTTCTGCTTCTTCTCAGGCAAAAACTCAATGGTCCGCATGTTATGAAGACGATCCGCGAACTTGATCAAGATCACCCGAATGTCTTTGATCATGGAAATGATCATTTTGCGGAAGTTTTCCGCTTGGAGCATCTCCACACTATCAAACTTCAACTCGCTGATCTTGGTGACCCCATCGACCAGGGTGGCTATCTCCACGCCGAATTGCTCTGCTACCTCGTCCAACGTGACCCCAGTATCTTCAGCCACGTCATGGAGCAGGCCACCACAAATCGTTCCTAAATCCAGGCGCAGATCCACCAAAATCTTAGCAACCTCAAGCGGGTGCTCAAAATATGGCTCTCCCGATTTTCGTAATTGGTCCTGATGCGCATGATAGCTGAAGGTATAGGCTTTCTTTAATAATTCTACATCGAAATTATTATTGTACTGACCTATTTTACAAATCAGGTTCTCCAGCTCTTTTTCATATTTCTCTTCCATTGTTGATCCAACCAGTTTTATGATGCAACTTCATGATGTCATTGCTAAAACGGCTGCTGGGGCTCGTGCTCGTCATATATCCTGGTTAGATTTGCAAACAGCACATACTCTTTGACAAACGCTAACTTCACCGTCCCAATAGGGCCGCTCCGTTGTTTCCCGATGATAATCTCCGCGATCCCCTCTTGTTCGGTTCGACCATAAACTTCAGGCCGATAAATGAAAATGACGACATCCGCATCCTGCTCAATTGCTCCCGACTCCCTCAAGTCCGACAGCACCGGCCGGCGATCGCCGCCGCGAGATTCCACTGCTCGCGACAGTTGCGATAACGCAATCACCGGTATATTTAGCTCTTTGGCCAATGCTTTCAATGCTTGAGAAATAGCAGAGATCTCCTGTTGTCTGCTCTCGCTCTGCGGAGGGCCTTGAATCAGTTGCAAATAATCGATAATCAACAGTCCGATATTCTTTTCATATTTCAGCCGTCTTGCTTTAGCTTTGATCTCAAGGATGCTCATCGCTGGGGTATCATCGATATAGATCGGTGCCTCTGCCAATACCCCAACGGATAAGCTCAATTTCTGCCAATCCTCAGGGGGCAATTTCCCAGTTCGCACGGCGTGCGAATCCACCCGCGCCTCACTGCATAACATGCGCATCGCTAATTGATACGCCGCCATCTCCAAACTGAAAATCCCCACTGGAATCCCATGCCCCACTGAAGCGTTGCGGGCAATATTTAGACAGAAGGCGGTTTTGCCCATTGACGGCCGACCAGCTACCACGATCAAATCTGAATTCTGAAACCCAGAGGTCTTTTCATCCAACTCCGTAAATCCAGATGGTACCCCAGTAACCCCGCCTTTTTTGCCGTGAAAACTCTCGATCCGCTCGAACGTCTCGTGCATGGTTTGATAAATGGAGACAAAGCCCTTTTTCAACCGACGATCGGAGAGCACGAAGATCTCTTTCTCCACCGCATCTAATAAACTATAAACGTCGCCCTTATGCTCATACGCCCGGTTCGTAATATCCGTGGTCACATTTATCAGACGTCGCAAAAGCGCTGTCTCCAGCACGATCTTGGCATAATGTTCCACATTGGCTGCCGAAGGCACTTTCTCCGCCAATTGGATCAAATAATAATTGCCACCAACTTCCTCTAATATCCCTTTCTTTTTCAGCGCATCCGCCATTGTGATCACATCAATCGGCTCTTGATGATCGTACAGCTCCACCGCTGTCTTAAATAGCTTTTGATGCGCCGTCTTGTAAAAACACGATTCGTCTAAAATCTCAATCGCCTTTCCCACAGCATCTCGTTCCAAAAACATGGCGCCCAGCACCGCCATCTCGGCCTCGATGTCTTGCGGCGGTAGCCGTTGTATCTTTGCCTCTTCTTTCCTCACTACTTCCATGGTGATTCACCCACTCTCTCCAACAATCCTTCCGTGCTGTTCGCCTGCTCAGGCTATCATTCTCACCACAATGCTTCAAATCTTATGCCATGCTGAACCGAGATATATAGCGTTTTTCTATGAATTTCCCTGAAATAGTTTCTGAAACAATTGCACATCTTCCCAGGTTCCCCGTTTCAGCGCTGGATTTCGCAACAATGCTGCTGGATGATAGGTCACTACAGCTTGCGCATCCCTCAGTTGATAAACCTTCCCGCGCAAATTGGTCAAAGGTTCATCAGTTTTCAGTAAACTTCCAGCCGCAATCCGTCCCAACAGCAAAATAAATTTCGGCTCGATGATTTCTATTTGCCTCGTTAAAATATAACTACAAGCCTCACACTCTTCTGGCAATGGATCTCGATTATTGGGCGGACGACATTTCACCACATTGGTGATAAAAATGCCCTGCCGCGACAAATTAATTGCAGCCAAAATGCGATCCAATAGCTGACCAGCACTGCCGACGAACGGCTTCCCTTGTTGATCTTCATGAAACCCTGGGGCTTCGCCAATTAACAGGATCGAAGAATTGGGATTGCCGCTGCCAAATACCAACCGGGTTCTATGACGCGCTAAACCGCACTTTTGACAATCCTTCACTTCGTAGTAGAACTTTAACAGGGTATCTCGTCGGGAAGGGGCAGTTGCTTCGGGCACCATCGGCTGAGCCGATCGCACGTAGATTTCATCGCCATAAAGTTCCTGCTGGCTGCGCAAGTAGCGCCTTAACTCCTCCAGCAAATTGATGATCCCTTGTTGAAGCGGATGTTCCATTCCTCTAATCACCTTTCTCTGGGTCCGCGACAAAAGCAACTTCAGCAATTGAAAAATCAACCCCTACCAAAGACTCTTTCAATGCCTATACAAAAATTCAAGCGTCAGTTTTGTCACCCTCCACAAGATTCACTACAATGAATTTCCCAAAGCTCTTCCCAGTTTTACTCGTCTTCAATCATTACTGGATTCTTCACAAAGTGGAAAATGCCAACCTCTCACAACAACAGCTACCCATCATTTTCGCACCTCGATCATCCGGATCACCCGAGCTAAAATCTGTTGTGCGACCTGATGTTTCGTCATGAGTGGCAGCTCTTCGCTGCCGCCGGCTGCGTCAAGTAGCGTCACCCGATTGGTATCTGTGCCAAATCCTGCTCCGGGTAAAAGCGGGTTATTTACAACTATTAGATCGAGTCTTTTTTCGATCAACTTTTCTCGAGCATGTTCAAGTTCGTGTTCGGTCTCAACCGCAAATCCAACTAAGATCTGATTCTGCTTAGTGCGACCAAGTTCTTTTAGAATATCTCGGGTTCTTACCAACCGAAGCGACCCGGCAATATCACTCTTTTTTATTTTTTGCAGTGAATATTGTTCGGGCTTAAAATCAGCAACTGCCGCTGCCATGATAATGACATCTTGCTGTGATGCAGCCCCCAAAACAGCATCGGCCATTTGATCTGCGGTTTGGACCGAAACATAGTTGACAAAAACGGGCGCTCGGAGCTGATTTGGTCCGCTGATCAGCGTCACCTCTGCCCCGTTCAATGCTGCCATTTCTGCAATGGCGAATCCCATTTTGCCAGTGGATCGATTGGTGATGAAACGGACTGGATCGAGTGGTTCTTCTGTTCTGCCAGCGGTGACCAAAATTTTCTTGCCAGCCAACCGATGAGTTCCTAACACCACCATTTTGATCTTATCAATGATAGCTGGAATATCGGCTAACCGTCCCCAACCGATTTCACCGCAAGCAAGTTCCCCAGAACCAGGAGGCACGATGTGATACCCTTTCTTAACGAGTTGATCAATGTTTTGCTGGACGATGGTGTTTTGGTACATTTCCTTGTTCATGGCTGGACAGAAAATCACTGGACTCGTGGTCGCCATCACCAAAGTGGTCAATAAATTATCTGCCAGGCCGACGGCAATTTTGCCAATGGTATTCGCGGTGGCTGGGCAAATGACAATCACATCTGCCCAACGTGCCGCCTCAATGTGAATCGTCCCTGCCCCGGCGTCTTGGCTGCCAAACATCTCGCTCAGCACTGGGTGTTCAGATAGCGTCGCAAAAGTCAATGGAGTAACAAATTCAGTGGCAGCGCGCGTCATGACCACTCGCACCACAGCCCCGTGACGCTTTAGCTCGCGAATTAGCTCCGCAGTCTTATAGGCAGCGATGCCTCCCGTCACACCCACCAGTATTTTGGCCCCAGAGAGCATTATCAATTCTCACGTTCTTCCATCTCAGGTTCCAAGCCATAATCCCACTTAATTTTCCCAGCTAACATCTCTTGGATCGCCTGTTCCGTGGGCTTGGGCAGTTTGAGGACCTTCTTCTTGGTCGCTTCTGGTTCTTCAGTTTCGCGCATTTCCTCATCATCGTCATAATCATCGACCGAATCATCCATCTGAGTCTCTACATCGATCAATCGCTTCTGTTCCTCGTTAATCTGTCGTGCTCGCTTTGCGATCACTATAATCGCCTCATAAATATTATTGCTCAACTTCTCTAATTCGTTCAACGGAAGTGTGCTGGACATTTTTTAAAACCTCCTGCGCATTTAATGAATTTGTCCTGATATGTTATTTTGGCAATCCAATTTGGCTTACCACTCAAAATCTCGAATCAATGTCTTGCTAAAACTCATCCTCATTCAAAATCTTTGCCTCGCTTTCATATGAATATCAGATAATCCCCATCTATATCTTTCTCCATTCCTGTATTTTTAGTGCATAAAACTTTAACCTTGCCCATCAACTTGCAAAAGATCAACCGCCAACCGAATTTTTTTATCCGCCTCGTCTATCGATAGATGGTCGAAATGAAGTTGATCATCGTTCAAAATCAGAATTTCACAACCCCTGCTTTATGGTTATAGACTTGAACTCCTATCCGTACTCAAACCCAGAACCCGACAAGCCACAGCCTCTCATCTCCCTCAATTTTCAGGAAAGGATCAGAGTGAAGCCAAAGAGTCAAATTTTCAATCACCATCTCACTGCGCTATGATTATTAATCCAAAAGAAAATCTTTAGCTCCCCTTTTCATGTCAAAGCTCATCTCATTGCGCTAGGGCATCAGATTTCTGTTTCGAAAAATTATCGATGATTTCAAGCACTTGCGCTACGGTCGTATCCAAATCTTGGTTTACTACGACATAATCGAACAACCGGGCCTTTTCCATCTCCATCGGGATCCGTTGCAGCCGGGTGTTAATCTCCTCGGCTGAATCAGTGTTGCGACTTTTTAGCCGCTGGATTAACGTTTCAATCGAAGGCGGCGCAAGAAAGATGGTGAGCGTCTGTTCTGGCAAAACTTTGGCGACCTTTAGAGCACCATTCACGTCAATATCAAAAAGAATGTGCTTCCCTTTCTTTAAACAGGAGTCAATATAATCTCGGGGCGTACCATAAAGATGACCATGAACCGATTCCCACTCTAAAAATTTTCCATTCTCGATCCCCTGCCGAAATTCTGACTCTGTCATAAAGAAATAGTCTTTTCCATCGATCTCGCCAGGGCGCGGTTTTCGGGTGGTTGCTGAGATAGAATAAACAAATCTCTCGGGATCGCGCGCTAATATTTTTTGGATGACAGAAGTTTTACCTCCTCCAGATGGAGATGATAAAATAATCAATAATCCCTGCATTTGTCCCGCCGATCATTCACCTGGCTCTGCGCCATTGGTTCGACCAGTCAGCTCATGAATCCGATGCACAATGGTATCAGGCAGATTTGCCGATAACACAATATGATCGCTACTCGTGATGATCACCGATTTGGTCTTTTTGCCCATAGTAGCGTCAACCAATTTCCCATTCTCTCGAGCATTTGTAATCATATTTTTAATCGGCTTTGAATTTGGTGCTATGATGGACACAATCTGATCTAGATTCACGTAGTTCTTGAAACCAATACTGATCATCATTGTTTTCTTCCACAACTTTGAATTCCACGGTTCATGTGATTGAAGCGATCTATTGATCTACTCATTTATCAGCGTGGCAGCGCCCAGATAATCCCCTCCACCAGACGAATCAGTCTGGAGGGAAATTCTCGAGCCGCAAAAACGATCAGCCTCTCAACAGCAGGGACATTATTTCCTGATTCGATGCATTTCACTTGCAACATCGCGCCCCAAATTATCCCCTCCAACCACATGCCAACACCGAATCGCTGCTGGACCTCTGCACAGCACTACTCGATGTTCTGCACCTGCTCTCTGATTTTCTCCACTTCTTCCTTGATCTCTACCACAAGATGGGCGATATCTGCATGATTGGCTTTGGCACCGATGGTATTTGCCTCCCGAGTCATCTCTTGAAGCAAAAAATTAAGTTTCCGACCGACCACATCTTCCGACACCATCACATCGAGAAACATCTTATTATGGCTGTGAAATCGAACGCATTCTTCAGTCACATCAATTCGATTGATCATCAATGCGATTTCGGTCTCCAATCGCGCCTCATCAACCCCTTCGATCGGCAGAATGGCCTGAATCTGTTGGCGCAGCTTGGCTAATTCTTCTCCCATCCGACTTGATGAAATTGCCTCGATCTGAGCAATACGTTTATCCAGCAGTTGAATTCTACCTTCAAGATCCTTGGCTAGTTCCTGACCCTCGCGACGCCGCATTTCTTGCAAATTCTCCATCGCAATGATTATCGCTTGCTCGATCGCGTGCCAAATAGCTTCATTAGCCCCTGCTCCCTCTTCATAGCTAATTATATCTGGAAATTGGAGCAAGTGCTCTAACTTGATCCTTCCCCGAATCTTGAATTCTTTTTTTAATTGCTGAAGCAATTTCCAATAAACTCGGGCTGGCTCGCGGTTGATTACCAGTCCCGCACCATTCTCTTCAGTGTTGAGTTTTAGCCCAACATAAACATTGATCCGGCCGCGCGTCACATAATTTCGAATGATGTTCTTGACCTCTTGCTCATAATGAAAGTAGTTGCGCGGCAATTTCATCTGGACGTCAAGAAATCTGTTATTAACCGAGCGAACTTCTGCCACAATCTCACATTCTTCATTCTTCACCTCGCCTCGGCCATAACCAGTCATACTAACAATCATATTTTAGCCGTTGTCTATCATCAATAATAAATAACAAATTAAATTTAGTGCTAAGTATACAAATTTTTTTTGAATTTGTCAAATCTTTTTTTGAGCTTTTCTTTTTTTTTCTAAAGGGTTATCTTCCGGCCCACAAAGAAAAAAGGTCTTTATTAAGACCTTTTCATCATTCCAGACACCACATATAGTAGCTGAAATCGTTCCGGATTCTATTAGGGGAGCAATTCTGCAATCAGAGACTGGTGAGCGAAAAATTTTTTATTTCACCTGAAATTCCAGCAAACCAAATAAAATGCAAAAATCGCTCCCATAAAACCGATACCCAGGTACAGAACCGATCTCTAGAGATTCATCTTTCGGATGATTTCGGTTTTTTATGGGCAACCATTTCTGGTAGATTAGGAGCTTAATTCTACAAATTCAATTCCCAGGGACCTCCTTATTTAACTTTGCGGATGTCTTCAGACAATGAATAGATTATAGAAAGTAATGGAGCAATGAAAAAACTTAGATCACCACATCAATTCACCTGTTTATTATTCAATCTTGGCATCGTTTGTATGTTTTGATCAAAGCTATCATTATAAGCGCTTTTTCAGCACGCAAGATCAGTTTATTTGCGTCGGAATTTTTGTTCCTCAAGTGTCAAAATTAAGGAGATGCGATGCGTGTTCCCAAGATCCTGGTGGCTTAGAAACGCGTAGTCGACATTGAGCCGGGGAAGCTTAATCCCTATACCAGCGGTAAAATGACCAATGTCCCAGCCCGCTCGCATAGCAAGCATTTGTCGAAATCGATATTCGGCGCCGATATGGAAATCAAAACTCGTTGGTCCCAGATGTGATTGTGCTGCATAGCGACGATTCTCGAATCGCACATCGATATCGACGGCAGGGATAATTTGGCCAGAAATGATTTTGTTCGTCCAGAAATAGGCAATCCCTAATTTCGCTGTTGGAATAATTGCCTCCTGCCGACCAGTGTCCCACACCAGCAAAGTTGTAGTGAGATCTTGCAAATTGAAACCTACATTCAAATTCGGCAGCGCTCGCCAGAGACCAGCAATATCAAATCCCATGCCCCACGCGGAATTTTCACCGATGCCCTTATGCAACATTTTCACATTACCGCCATAATAGAAATTTTCACTGTGTCGAATGCCATAGCTCAAATAGATTGCATATTGGGCCGAATTGAAATAAAAAATTTTATTGGCATCAATGGTTTCCGTTGGATCGATTTTGCCATTCCCTTCGCCTGGATCGCCTGTATTAGGAATGCCATCGAGGCCATAATCGAGAAGCGCGTCCGTGGTATTGGGAATATCATCCACCGCCAATCGGATCAACGATAGCGAGATGCCGCTCAAGGTTCGCATAGGGAGCGAGACAGCAGCGTAGTTATAATTCACCATCCTTGCAAATTGCTCTGCGTACATGCCCGCTAATTGAGGGTATTCGAGCTTTGCAAGGGCGGCCGGGTTCCAATATCCAGCGGTTATATCCTCGGATATGGCCACAAAAGTACCCCCCATGCCCAATGCTCTTGCCCCAACCCCAATAGACATGAACTCGCCGGCATATTTCGCTTTCACAATTTTCCCTGCTATACTGCTCATCGGATTGAACAGCAACAAAACCAAGATTAATGACAAGATCCGCATATTTAATTCTCGCTGATTAGCTTTTTCAGTTCATACAATTTATTCAATGCATCGATTGGGGTGAGACGATTGACATCGAGCTTCTTGATTTCCTCCACCAATTGTTGTTGTTGCTGGGCAAAGAAATCGAGTTGAAGCTTTGCTTCTGGATGTTTTTTGTTCTGGTAATGGCGCGCCAGCCGCGGCATTTCATTCGGGGTCAACTCATCGGCTTCAAGGTTGGCCAACACCTCTTTGGCTCGCTGTATTACCTCTTTCGGCAGGCCAGCTAATTGAGCAACTTGAATGCCGTAGCTGTGATCGCATCCCCCTGGGACGATCTTCCGAATGAAGATTACCTTGTCCCCCCATTCCTTGACCGCTACATTGTAGTTTTTTACACGTGGGAGTATCAGAGCAAGTTCCGTTAATTCATGGTAATGGGTAGCGAACAACGTTTTAGCAGCGACGCTTGAGTGATTGTGCAAATACTCAGTCACCGACCACGCGATCGATAATCCATCGAATGTGCTGGTTCCGCGGCCGATTTCATCCAGCAAAATAAGACTTTTCGGGCTCGCATTATTTAAGATATTGGCGGTCTCGTTCATCTCCATCAGAAACGTGCTTTCGCCACCAGCTAAATTGTCCGAAGCCCCCACGCGGGTAAAGATTTTATCCACCAGCCCGATCTTCGCATGACTGGCTGGGACAAAGCTGCCCATCTGGGCCATGAGGACGATCAGCCCTACCTGGCGAAGGTAGGTTGATTTGCCCGCCATATTTGGGCCGGTAATGATCCAAATTTGATCGGTCGTGTTGTTCAAATGGACGTCATTTGGCACGAATGATTGGCCTGCTGGGAGCAATTTCTCCACCACAGGATGACGACCATCCTTGATGACGATCTCATCATCGGTCGTAATGATCGGTTTGCAATAGTGATTATCACGTGCCACTTGAGCCAGATTCAACAGGCAGTCTAATTCGCCAAGCAGCGTCGCATTCTGTTGAATAGCTTTTACGTTTTGCGCCACCAATTGCCGCACCTGATCGAATAGCTCAAATTCAAGATTGATGATTTTTTCTTCGGCGCCGAGCACTTGTTCTTCATATTCTTTTAACGCTGGGGTGATGAAACGTTCAGCGTTGACGAGAGTTTGTTTCCGAATATACTCATTTGGGATTTTGGCCAAATGAGGATTGGTCACTTCGATATAGTAACCGAATACTTTGTTGTAATTCACTTTTAAAGATGGAATGCCAGTGCGTTCGCGCTCCGAAGCTTGGAGCCGGGCGATCCAATCCTTTCCCGAAAAAGCGATCTCGCGCAATCGGTCCAGTTCCGCATGATACCCCGTACGGATCAATCCACCTTCTGTGGTTGCCAGAGGTGGATCATCGACAATCGCCCGTTCGATCTCATCAACTACGGCGTCAAGCGGTTGTAAGTGTTCGCGAATGTGGACCGCATATTCCGACTCTGCAGGTGCCAGCTTTGCCTGAAATTCCGGCACGAGCTTCAGGGCAGATTTCAACGAGATCAGATCCCGAGCATTAGCGCGGTTCGTGGTTACACGGGAAACCAGCCGCTCCAGATCGCCCAATTTCCCAAGCAGCTCCCTCAAATCCTGCCGCATGCGATCGTTTTGGTAGAACTCCTCTACAGCGTTCAAGCGGTATTCGATCGGTTTCTGCTGGTTGAGTGGGTTGAGCATCCAATTCACTAAGCGTCGGCCTCCCATCGCGGTCTTGGTGCGATCCAATACTGAAATCAATGTCCCTCGCTGATCCCGCTGCGTCAAGGACTGTACGAGCTCAAGATTGCGCTGGGTCGTCGGATCCAATGTCAGGTAATCGGAATTGTAGCGTCTTTTGAGTTGAGTAATATGTCCCAGTTGATTTTTTTGGTTCTCTTTGAGATAATGTAGAATCGCCCCAGCCGCAGCAATGCCTGCATCCAGGTCCTCGCACCCAAAACCTTTCAGCGATGCAGTTTTAAAATGCTCAGTTAAAATTTCATACCCATAATCGCGGCTGAAAATCCAATCCTCCCTGGCAGTAAAAAATACATTTTCTGCGTTCAAGATTTTGGTTGCATAAAGGAGCTGCGTCTCTGCTACTACGATCTCAGCGGGATAAAGCGATAGCACCTGTTCTCGCATTTTCTCCTTGGGGAATTCGGTCACAAAGAATTCCCCAGTTGTCACGTCCACTGCTGCCATACCACAAATCTCTTTCGCGAATGCCAGAGCTACCAGATAATTGTTACGATTGGAAACCAGCAGTTCATCGGAAAACGTGGTCCCTGGAGTAACTATCTCCACCACATCGCGTCGGACAATAGTTTTGGCGGTTTTCGGATCTTCCACCTGTTCGCAGATTGCCACCCGATATCCTGCTTTGATCATCTTAGTGAGGTAGTTATCGAGCGCATGATACGGGAACCCTGCCAAAGGAACATCCGCGGCTTTGCCATGAGCCCGCGAAGTCAGGGTGATTCCCAACACCTGCGAAGCAATCTTGGCATCCTCATAGAACATCTCATAAAAATCGCCCATCCGAAAAAACAAAATGGCGTTTTTATGTTTCGCCTTAATGGCAAGATACTGTTCGAGGAGCGGCGTTGTGCTGGAATTAGCTTTCATATAAAAGTACGATCAAATCCTCTCAATATGACTCTCTGCAAAGCCGAGAACTATTGATTAAACAAAATTAATTCTAGGAGGTCGAGATGAAGAAAAAAATCAAAGAATTCATTAAAAATAAATCCTGATTCTTTCCTCGTTTTATCTGGTAATGCTTCCCGAATCCTATCTCTGGGATTTCTTTATTCAATGCATTTTAAAATTTCATCTGATGAAAATATTGGATCATCTTAATTCAGTGGGATCAAAGACCGCCTTTCACAGAAATGCTTTTGCATGGGATGATCGGAAACGAAAACTCATTTAGTGAACAAATCATTTGAGCCATCCTATTCTAAACGGTGCGCCGATCTACCCCCCAGTTCAATTTGGCGCGCAACAGATCATAAAACGTTCGGTTTTTGGCTCGGATCCATTTGACTTTGTAATTGGCTTTGTGGATAAAGATCGCTGCACCTTCATTTTTCGTGAACTGATGGCTCACCTGCCCATCCACGCTGAGGGTTACAATTTTTCCCTCGAGATGAGGCACAACACGAATTTCACAATGATCTGGGATAACAATCGGGCGCACTCCCAATGAATGGGGACAAATCGGATTGATGATAATGCAGTTCAAAGTCGGCACTAAAATAGGCCCGTAAGCAGATAATGAATAAGCAGTCGAACCAGTCGGTGTGGCGATAATAATCCCATCCCCTAGATAAGTGTTCAAATACTCTTCATCGATATAAACATCGATGCGGATCACCCGACTATAGCCGCCGCGATCGATGACCACATCGTTGAGCGCATAGCTGATCTTTTCACCAGATGACTGGCTAATTCTCGTTTCCAGAACCAGGCGCTCCAGAACGAGATACTCCCCTCTTAAAACATCATTCAGACAATGATAAAGATCCTCTATCATGACCTCAGCGAGAAATCCCAATTTGCCCCCTAAGTTCACGCCCAAAATCGGAACACCAGAAGCCCCTACAACTCGGGCTGTCGCCAAAATCGTACCGTCCCCGCCAAATGCAAGCACCATATCACACATCTGGCCTATTTCGTTCAATCTGGCGCTTTTCACTAGGGAATCTAAACTGAGTGAATTGAGCAAGTCCACATCGAGAATAAAGCTGCAGTTGTGCTGTTCCAACCATTGGATAAGCTCCGGGATTACCCCTTTAATCATGCCTTTGGTGGTATTGCCAGTGATGCCGAATATCATATCCATGAGCCCCCGCTCATCATTTAATTGCACTGATCAAGCGCGGATCAGTGAATTACAAGATTCACTATCTCAGAGTTTGTCACTTGTGCCCTTAGCTCCTCAGTGCTCTTCAATATGGCTGCCTGTGGTTCTGTAGCAATCGCATTTGTACAAAATTCTGCTGCATGAAAAAACGATATGAGTCCAAATCATAAGCTGCCTGGGGTAAATTTCTGACTTAACCCCATCCCTGTAAGCACTTTCTAAAAGGAAGAGCCCAATAATTGATCAGGACACGTATTAGTATCTGCCACACCTACCAGCCGCTCATCACTTCGCTCAGATGGCTTCAAGTTGAAATCCCCCCTCTGTTTTAACCAATTTTTTCAGTTTTTGTTCGGCTTGGTTGAGCTTCTCCAAGCAAAACTGAGACAGTTTCATTCCCTCTTCGAATTTGGCTAGTGTTTCTTCCAGCGTTAAATCACCTTGCTCCATTTGGTCTACGATCTGCTCCAACTGCTCCATCGCTTGCTCAAAGCTTTTGACTGCCATGAGTTTACTCCTCCATCACTTGCTCGACTTTACCAGATATTTGTCCCCGATAGAATTGCACCCGAATTTGGTCATCGACCTGAAGCGAATGGGCATGTGTGACCACATGATGATCTTTGACGCGATAACAGATGCTATAACCCCGTTTCAGGACCGACTCTGGGGCAAGCGCTTGTAGCCGATGCGATAAGTTATGAACCTGCTGGGATAAAAGCTGAATTCGATGCTCTGCGGCAAGCTGCAGGCTGTGTGTCAGCTCATCCAGTCGCTGTTGGTATTGTCGGACCAGATCTGGAGTCCTGAGAAAATTATAACTGGTGATCAAGCTGTTCAATTTATCCCGCTGGAGTTGGATGAAACTGGCGCACATCTCCACGATTCGCTTTCGATATTGCAGCACGCGATTCAGCACCTCGTTTCGATCAGGGACGGCTAACTCGGCAGCCGCAGAGGGGGTTGGCGCCCGCAAATCTGCTACAAAATCGCTGATGCTAAAGTCGACCTCGTGTCCCACAGCCGAAATAATTGGTATTTTCGAACGGAAAATCGCCCGCGCCACCGCCTCTTCGTTGAACGCCCATAGGTCCTCCAAGGAGCCGCCCCCCCGACCGACGATTAACACATCCACCTGGCCATATTCATTAAACTCATCAATGGCCATCGCAATCTCGTCGGCTGCGCCCTCCCCCTGGACTTTCACTGGTCGCAAAATAATTTCGATTCCAGGAAACCTTCGGTTCAATATGTTGACCAGATCTTGGATGGCAGCTCCAGTTGGTGATGTCACAATACCAATGCGCCACGGATAGGCCGGTAGCGGCTTTTTCAGATCGGCTCGGAATAGCCCCTCTTGCTGCAGTTTGTTCTTCAAGCGCTCGAACGCCATCTGAAGCTCCCCGATCCCAGCCGGTTGCATTTTGATCACGTCGAACTGGTAATAACCGCGCTTTTCATAGACGGTCACCTTGCCCAATGCCAGCACCTTCATCCCATCCTGAGGTGTAAAAAACAATCCGATATTTCGGGACCGCCACATCACGCAAACAAGCTGGGAATCCCGATCTTTCAGCGAAAAATAAAGATGACCCGATGAATGGAATTTTAGGTTCGATATCTCCCCCATAACCCAAACAATGGGGATCGTGGTCTCCAACAATAATTTGATCTCTCGGGTTAGCTCTCCCACCGAATAGATATGCTCGGGAGCAAGTTCGGAGTGAATTTCATCCATCGATGATCCGTCCTGAAATTTTGGTAGCAATTCAGTAGTTGCTAAGGCTATGGGATTAGGGAATTGCGAACACTCTGGCAATTCTCGCGCGCTGAAAAAGCTTCTTGCTTGAGGTGCAGAAGCGATGAACCGTTTAATGTCATTCGACTCATGGTACCGGTTCAAGTTCAAAATCATTGGGGGCTGGCGTTTTTGGGCCGCGGGAAAACATTCCGGTTCAACATTAGATCAAATCAATTGGCTATCTCATTAAACTTTTGAGGCCATGCAGTCATATTTCCATGCACGAAAGGGGGGCGAGACTCTTTCGTTGCTAAGGCTCATTCATGAGAGCGTTAGCTTTAAAAATTTTAAACCACGAAGACACCACCCCACAAAGCGCCCCACAGCTCACCTGAACAGTGGACGAAACTGCTCTTTTTTAAAAAGCGACTTGGCATCCATTCGACCGTCTTGAATATGGGATATCGATCTCAACCAGCATAATTCATCGAGCACACCAACAAATTGGTCGGACAGCCGGCTCCTCATGCAGCTCCAGAACGCGTTCCTATTGGTGAGTCTTCGTGGCAAAAAATTCGACACGATCCCAGCAGCGCTGTTATCTCAATTTCTTTTTATGTCGATCTTTTCTGAGTCGCTTTTTGCGCTTATGCGTGGCAATTTTATGTCGTTTTCTCTTTTTACCGCTCGGCATCGGATTCACCTCCAATCTGCTGAAATTTTATAGAGCTTTGCAAAATGAGCTATTCTCGAATGAAAATAAATAACGAAACCAGCCAAAAAACCAATATTCCTGATCGAATATAGATCAAAAGAGCTTTATCTCCCTTCAGGCATTTGGCATCACCTGAATGGCGTTGAATTAGTAATTTCCTTGAGAGTTGAAAATCAATATCCGCTGAAACCCGCCTCGGAACTGGCGGGGAAAAATTAGGGGGATGACAAATTGATAATCGCAATTATTAATTGTTTTCGGACGTTTCACTTTTGGCCAGAACATATTCGGCGCCGGTAGTTAGATATTCCAGCAGATATTTCCCCTTATAAACCCTGATTTTCATGCCAAATCTGAGCGCCTGGCGTGGCCGGACCAGGTAGTTAATCCGCTTGATAATTCGAAAACCAACCTGCTGGATCATCTGCTCGAAATCGCAAATCCGAAGGCCAGTCTGGTAGTTGCGCCAATGCGCCTCCACATTCTGCCGTTCCACTCGCTCCAATAACCAGCGATAAACTCTGCCAGGAACTAAGTGAACGAACGGAATGTATTTCAGAACGGACCGCATCACTTGCTGATGCCCGCCGAAGGCTGAACAAAATGGCGGGAATGTGAGAACGACGATTCCCTGAGGCGAAAGCATTCGTCTGATATTTTGCAGCGCCTCCACCTTACGGACGAGATGCTCAATCACATCCAATATCAAAATCACGTCGAATTGCTCTGGAAGCACAAGTTGTTCGATATCTCCATGAATGAATCGAATCGATGAACCGCCCTTTTCCCGCGCATAATTAAATCTATCCCAACTATATTCCAGGCCCGTACATTGATAACCAGCCTGTTCAAACGCCGTCAGGACGCCTCCTTCACCGCAACCAATATCCAACACCTGCTTCCCTTGGGCAAAGGGAGAGACGAAATGCTCCAAGTAATATTGACCAATCTGAACTTGATAGTCAAGATAGGCCTTTCGATCATGGTTGGCTGCCTGGCCGAACCGATCTAAACGAACCATAAAAATTTCTCGCTAACCGATCATCCCACACAACCCACCGTTAACGCGCAGATCAACTCACAAAAATCTTTCCCACAGCGAATGATTATTGCATTCTGGCATGAACTTTTGCCGAGCAGATCTGCCACGAGCTAGATCAACTCGAGTGGACTTCCTTGAATTATCCGAGGTTTCCTACAATTGTGCTATTTTGCACCCATTGATTTTTAGTCCCCTGGCCGGTTTAGGGCATCCTGCAATAACTTCGAACAATTGAAGCGTACTGTTTTATAGGCAGGAATGCGCACCGTTTCCCCGGACTTTGGATTTCTGCCAATCCTTTCCGAGCGTTGTACTACTTGAAATCGACCAAATCCCCTGATTTCGATGCGATGCCCTGCTTTCAACGCATTACGCATAGTAGCAAACAACCCATCCACAACAGCGGCTGTTTCCACTTTGGTCAATCCCGTTCCCTCAGCAATGATATCGACTAAATCGGCTTTGGTCATTGCAGTCCCCTTTTCTCTGATCCAGATTTGTTTGTCCCTGCATTTCGAGTCAATCTGATTTTATAGATCATTAACCCAATTTGCAGAGATCCATTCACTCATTTAACCCCCAAATTCATTGCGCTCGCATTTCTTCGCCGCTGCAACAGGGGCTATCCAATTTTAGCTCATCCATTTTCACGCCGTTAATGACAATGGGCGCAACTGCTGCTGCTACAACTGCTACACGATGAGGAGGCACTGCTTGCAACGGTTTTGCCACCAGAACTGAATCCGAACGCGGACATCAATCGCTGAGCACGATCCGAGTGACATCCAGGGCAAGTCACTTTTATCGATTGATTGGTATTGCTGATAAGCTCATCGAACACCAGTGAACAATCGAGGCATTGAAATTCATATATTGGCATTTCGATCACCTTCATTTTTTAAGCGAATCAGATGAGACAAATTTTATCTTTTTATCAACTCCAAGCCAAGAAATACACAGCCTTTTAGCAGTCATTTGTTGCCTGAGCCATGCTAGTGAAAAATCCAGCCAATGTTTTTCGATAAATTTGTCAATCCTCTTTGAAAAATCAGATAACTTTTAGATTTTGAAGCCATAAAAATACTAAAATATATTTTAAAAGTCAATAGCGAAAATGGAAAAGATCCATTCTTTGGTCTTATGGATGAATCAAACTCTTATGGATCCGATCGCCCAATTGCGTTCTGCCCGGTAATCGCTGGAGATCAAGATCGCTTAATTTTTGAAGTCCAGAATTGATTCCAACACACAAACTGACGATCAATTTAACAGCGGAACACCTATGGATCAACCAGGAGAGTTGATGCACAAAATGGTATCGCTTTTTGCATGATTGCTCATACCGGCAAGATGCCTTTTGTCAATTAATATCTGATTTGAGATGATGGGCTGAAAGGTTGTGTTTGAAACCTAATTTGGAACACCTGAGTTTAAAATGTGCACTGATGAAATATTTTCGTTGGCATTTAGAAAAAAAATTGATATATTGACCAGCTAAAAAATTCCAAATTGCCATTGTGAACTGATCAAACTTCACGATAAAGTCAGGCTAAGCCTTGATATTCGAATGGTGCGCGTCGATTTCAGCTGAAAGACGCGTTTCTTATAAGAAGGATGATGAATCTTCAGCCAATCCCTCAGAACGAGAGGAATAACACTTTGCTCGATGTAGATCTACTGATAATTAATGCGAAACAATTGCTTGTTCCAGCGATCGATCATGACAAAAGCCGGCTTCAGATTATTGAAAATGGCTATGTAGCAGTCCGCGATGGAAAAATTGCGCGCTATGGTTTGATGGAAACGATGCCGGATCAGCTTCGCACCAATCCAAATAGCAAGGTAATCGATGCGGCGGATCGGATAGTGACTCCTGGCTTTGTCGATGCTCATACCCATCCTATTTTCTATGGCACTCGCGAGGCAGAGTTCATCATGCGGTGCCAGGGCAAAACTTATCAAGAAATAGCCGAATCTGGTGGGGGCATTCGACTGAGCGTGCGACAATTGCGGGCCGCCTCCAAGGATCAATTGATCAAGCATGCCCTCCCTCATCTGGACCGGTTTCTTAGCCTTGGGACTACCACGATCGAGGCGAAAAGCGGTTATGGTCTTTCTCTCGAGGATGAAATCAAATCTCTGGAAGTGATTCAAGAACTGAATCGACTGCATCCCATCGATTTGATCCCGACCTTTCTCGGAGCGCACGAGATCCCCGATGAGTATCGCCAGCGGCGCGATCAATATATCGATCTGATCATCAACGAAATGATCCCCCTGGTTGCCGAAAGGAACTTGGCAGAGTTTTGCGATATCTTTTGTGAAACCCATGTGTTCGACCTGAAAGAATCTGAGAAAATTTTAACGGCAGCCCGAGATCACGGATTTAAGATAAAGATTCATGCGGATCAACTCACTGACAGCGGTGGTGCTGCTTTGGCGGCGAAATTGGGCGCGGTTTCCGCCGATCATCTCGATTTTATCACCCCATCCGCCATTGACCAGCTCAAACAAGCAGGTACAGTGCCCGTTTTGCTGCCAGGGGCTGTGTTTTTCCTCGGCCAGCGCCAATACGCTCCCGCAAGACAAATGATCGATGCTGGTCTGCCAGTCGCACTGGCAACCGATTTCAATCCCGGCAGTTGCATGACCGAATCCATGCCCATGATGATGACGCTTGGCTGCATTTATATGAAAATGCTACCAGAAGAGGCTTGGTTGGCCACTACACTCCACGCGGCCCAAGCCGTGGATCGCAACGGCAAGCTAGGATGCCTGGAACCCGATGCCGCCGCTGATTTGGTCATCTGGAATATCCCGAATTATCAGTATCTGCCATATCACTTTGGTGTGAATTTGGTGGATCAGGTCATTAAAAATGGGGAATTGGTTTTTACTCAGCAAGAATTTCAACTCATGAGAGGCATAATATGATACAACGGAGATTTTGGCTACTGCTATTCGGTTTAATAGTATTGTTCAACTGTCAAAAGGATCGCCCTTTGCCCACCGGCTACGAAACTTTGTTCGGTAATAGAGAAGGACAAATCGCCAATACCACCATATTCACCTCGTTCGGAAGTGAAACAGGTTTCAGCCGCACGATCAATACGGGCAATGGATATAATTTATTGATCGGCAATTATCAGAATTACCGACTGGCCATTTATCTCAAATTCAGCAATTTGCCAGATAGCGCTCGGATCCATGAGGCTAAGCTGTATTTAAAATCCAATACAATCGATTCGACATTGTTGAGCCCCGATCGTGCTTTCGACATGGCGATCTATCGAGCCAATTATCAATGGGACAATGAGCAGGACCCTGAAGCCTATTTGGATCAATTACCATTTTTCGGCCCATATTTGAAAATTGAGACTGTGGCGCCTGATTCCGTGGGCAAAATCGTTCTCCAATTGGATGCCGGATTGGTAACTGATTGGGCGGATACGACCACTGGAGCGCCCAATTACGGCATTTGGATCACCAGCCCCAGCCTCATTGGCTTGCGGAGCTTCTATTCCGTTGAAAACGCAGATGCGACTGTAAAACCACAACTGACTTTCATCTATACTCCAAAAGATTCGTCCGCATCGTTTCGCGACACCACCACAGTGACTGCTTCAGCAGACGCCTTCTTGGTTATCAACCCAAATGAAGTGACTGGTGGGCTCGATCCAAATTTCATTTATGTTGGAAAAGGGCTGGCTTTTCGAAGCGTCATCCGATTTGATCTCAGTCAGTTGGACTCAACGACCCATATCAACCGAGCGCTTTTGAAAATTGTGGTCAACAGCGGCCGAAGTTTCCCAAGCATTTCAGCCGCCAGCGAAACTTACATCTTGCGGAAAGCTGAGATTAGCACCATCAAAGGTGAAATCGATGAAAATCCATCCACCAGCGGATTCACTGGTACGCTAAGCGATAGCACGCTGACCTTTGATGTCACTTCAGTCGTTCAAGGATGGTTGAATAATAATTTCCCCAATTATGGCTTTTTGGTGCGCTCACTCAACGAGACTCAATCTCTGGCACGGGTCGCTTTTTATTCATCGAAATCCGGCTTGACCAATCTGCAGCCACGACTTGAACTGTACTACACGACCCCAGCGAGGCAAGAATTTTGAGCCGATTGGGTGAATTGGTCTCAATCATCGTCGCAATAAACCTTATCGATTTGATCAATCAGATTCCTAAAATTCTGGAGATCGAAAGAATGAATAAACGCTATTCGAAATTATTCCTCATCATTATCACATTGTTAGTCGCAAGCAAGGTTCTTGCGGGTTCATTTTATAATTCCCGCGGCTTGGGTGAGATGAAGCTTGTGTCCAGCGCCCAAGCGATCGCCATGGGCCATTGTCTAATCGCGGTGCCAGATTTTTACCAAATCAATGTGCTGAACCCTGCCGGTCTCGTCTTTATGCCTATCGCACGATTATCTGGTGATTTTATTCACGAAGGCATTTGGAGCACGGCTCACCAGGCCGACGGGTTCACCAAATACACCAATCTGAACGGAATCGCTTTCGCTGTCCCGCTCCAATACCAAAAGCTCGTGACAGCCATCAGCCTAATTCCATCCAGCCAATACGATTATGAGTACAGTGAACCCGGCAGTATTAATGATTTCGGTTTCACAAAACGATTGAGAGCCAAAGGCGGACTGAACAAAATCTCTTTCGGTTTCGGTTTCGCAATGGCAAAAGAAATCTATCTAGGAAGCAATCTCAATGTCAATTTCGGTAAATTCGAACAAACCTGGTCGGTGGATTATGTCTCCGATCTGTTCTGGGACTCTTTCAATCGATTGACTCGCAAGATGCATGGCATGAACTGGACCATCGGAATCGTGTTTCAGCCTGTCTCGCAGCTCTACCTGGGAGGCATTTTTTCTAATCCATACCGCTTAAAATATAGCGACGAACTCATTAATTACACTCAAAAATCTTCATCAGTCTACACAGTCGATCAATTCACAAAGGATCAGAAACATGTAACGGTCCCTCGAATGTGGGGTGCTGGTCTTTCGTTCAAATTGAAAGAAAAATTGCTATTCAGTTCCGATTTCAGCCTTCAGCCATGGTCGGAATTGACCACCGATTCTCAGTTATCATCTGAATATCGGGATAGCTACCGATGGGGCTTGGGAATCGAACGATTGCCTAGTAAAAACATGATCGCGAGCTATTATGATCGGATGAGCTACCGCGCTGGTTTCTCTTATCAACAATTGAATTTCAAAACTGAAGGTGAACCAGTGGAGGAATACGGTATCAGTCTGGGGGTTGGGCTCCCCTATTCCGAAGGCTGGGGGAGAATGGACGTTGCGCTCCGCTACGCCTGGCGCGGCGATCTTTCGATCAACCCAGTCAAAGAAGATATTTTCCAATTGGTAATCTCAGTTGCTACTGGTGAAAAATGGTTCGTTCGGAGATAATAGTGTTCAATCGGCTTTGCTGAATCGAGAAATGGTCTTAGTCTCAAAATTCATATTTTAATCGGATAATGTCACTCCTGCGAATGAAGGAATCCCCCTATGAATCGTTATGCTGTCAAAATTTGATAGCTCCACGAACGGATATGACCATTGTTGCGGTCTTCATTATTGTGGAGCAGAAAGCGGTCAATGCGCTTTATTTAGATATTAATCGAAATTAAGACATCTTTGCTTTTATCGCGACCAATAGCTAAGAAGATTGAAATGAATTAACTTTTTTCTTGCATTTTAAAAAAAAGTTTTTAAATTCAACTCCCTTAAAATATGTTAATCGTCAAATCAGCTATAATTATCACACTGAATCAAGGAGAAGAACAATGAGGACTTTGAATGCATTAAGTCCGTTTCGGCTCTTCGGGATGCTACTCACACTCGCCCTGTTCGTCATTGCAGTCTTAGTGAACTTTCATTGTGCACCAACCACCCAACAAACTGGACCCGTGATCGACGATGCGCGACAAAAGGCCATTCGGGATTCGTTGCGCAAGGTTTATGAATATGAACTTAATAAGACCTGGAGCACTGCATTTGAGCATTACAAGAACAAAAATTATGAGAGTGCAATCAATCCGTTCTGGAAAGTCATTGAGCTTGACACCATCGAACGATTCAAAGATCAAAAATATGCGTTATTATCAGATTCCTATATCAAGCTGAATAAACCTGATTCAGCTCAGATCGTACTGGAAATGGGCGTGAAAGCATATCCAGGAAATGCCTATTTGCATCGAACCCTGGCTTATTTTTTAGATAGTCGTGGGCAAACCGAGGAGGCCATCGCAGAGTACCAAAAAGCTACGGAGATAGATCCTTCGCGGCCAGCCGATTGGAAGGCTCTCGGGAATTTGTACATCAAGACCAATCAAATCCAAGAAGCCACCCAGGCGTTCGAAAAGGCAGCCGAGCTAGACCCAAAAGATCAGGACACGCAGAAGATACTTAGCCGGCTCTATAAAACCACTGGGGATTCTGAAGCAGCCATCAAGCGCATGGAAGAAGTCAAACGGCTTGATCCCAATAATGCCGAAAATTTATTCAATCTCGGCCGAGAATATTTTAATCTTGGGGATTTCAACAATGCCATACTGAATCTGGAATTGATGCTGAAGCTCAAGCCCAATGATGTCACTGCCATGGAGTATTTGGGCAATGCATTGCAAAATCGCGGTGACTTCCGGCGTGCCATCAATGTCTATAATGAGATCCTCAAGTTGAAATCAGATAATATTAAAGTGATGTGCGATATGGCCACCTCGTACCGCGAGTTGGGGCAGTTCCCGACAGCGCGCAATTACGCTCGACAAGCGCTCAGTATCGATCCGAAATACGGCTTGGCCCGCATTGTAATTGGTGAAATCTATGAAAGCGCTGCTGAAAAATGCTACACCGCTCGCGGCAAAAAAATGCCCGAGTTCGATGATAAGCTCATTTATGATCTGGCCTATCAGGAATACTCGAAAGCTGCCCAGGACCCACAATTCCGAGACCTGGCTGAAAGGAAAATGAACTACGTGAGTCAATCTCGACCCACCAAAGAAGACCTATTTTTTCACAAAGGACAAACAAAACCCAAAGATCCCTGCTACGATTGGATCTATAAATAAATTCTCTCAGTCGAAGCGGCTGTCGCCAACCGCTTCGACTGAACTCGTTTGTCTTACAAAAAGGGCATTCAGCGAATGTCACATTCTCATTTCTCTGCTCGCTTTTCCTGTGCTATACGATCTCGTCAACGGATGTTTTTTGATCTAAAATTCTGTCCAAAAAGCTGAGTGCAGAGAGAATCAAACTATTTAACTGATTCCATCCCTGCAACCGATGGAATCAGTCCCAATGAACTGTAACACCGTTGATTCAATCGCTCCAAGCAATGGAACTTGTTTCGCGATCAAACAATATTGAACGAAAATGTCACTCCTGCAAATGCAGGAGTCTCTTTTGCCCAATGATATGACAAATCAAAAGATGCCGGGCTCATCATTGGTGGACGAGCTGACTCCTATTTTTTTAAAATATTCGTCTCGCTGAAGACAAGAAAGGAATCGAAAAAATTTAACAATGATATAAATACCTTGAAAGACCAAGCGCTTGCGCTTGAGTGCCTTCGAGTCCTGGCTTCAAGGTGCCAGTCAGATCATAGTATTTAAGGAAAATTGTTTCATTAGGCCGAGATGTACCGAGATAAGGAACGAACCTGCTGACCTTTTCGAGAAGATTGAAAAGAAAAATGATCGTTGTTTTCGCTCCCTTTTCGGGAAGAAATTCAAACTGTTGATGTGAGCCAAAAATCTCCTATGATCATTGCATTAGCATCGGATCATGCTGGCTTCGAGTTGAAGATGAAGATCAAGCAGTTTTTAGACCAACTTGGTCTCAGTGTAGAAGATTTTGGTACTTTCAAAACTGACTCGGTCGATTATCCTGACTATGGCATTTTGGCAGCGCGGGCGGTGTCGAAAGGCAAGGCGGACCGTGGGATACTGGTCTGCGGAACTGGGATCGGCATGTCGGTGGTCGCCAATAAAGTTAAAGGCATCCGCGCAGCGCTGTGCACTACTCTGGAGATGGCTGAGCAAAGCCGGCGGCATGTCAACTCCAATGTGCTTGTCTTGGGCGGGAGAATCATCGATCACGATCTGGCTTTGCAGATCGTAGCAATCTGGTTGAAAACTCCTTTCGAGGGCGAACGACATTTGCGACGCGTGGTCAAAATTCATCAATTGACTGGATGTTAACATGCGGGATCCAAGATCCGTAGTAATTTTGATCTCAAATGAATTATCGAACAAAAGGAACGATCATGAAAAATTTGAAAGAAGTTGATCCAGAAGTCTATGAGGCGATCAAATTGGAAGTTGCTCGACAGAATGATAAATTAGAGATGATCGCATCGGAGAATTTTGTGAGCCTCGCCGTATTACAGGCAATGGGGCAGGTCATGACCAATAAATATGCGGAAGGCTATCCAGGCAAGCGCTATTATGGCGGCTGCGCTTATGTGGATATTGCTGAGGAGCTGGCTCGCGAACGCGCTAAGAAATTGTTCAACGCCGAATACGCCAATGTGCAACCCCATTCTGGGTCTCAGGCCAATATCGCCACTTACTTTGCCTTTGCTAACCCTGGGGATACTGTGATGGGAATGAACCTCGATCATGGAGGGCATCTCACTCATGGCAGCCCGGTGAATTTTTCAGGTCGATTGTTTCGTATCGTCTCCTATGGGGTGAATCGCGAGACTGGGTACATCGACATGGATCAGGTGCGGGACTTGGCGCTCAAAGAGCGGCCGAAATTGATCATTACTGGCGCTAGCGCTTATCCACGGGAGATCGATTACGCGGCGTTCCGAGAAATTGCCGATCAAGTGGGTGCCAAACTGGTCGCTGACATCGCCCATCCTGCCGGGCTGATCGCTGCCGGGCTGATTGGCAGCCCTATCCCCTATTGTCATGCCGTCACTTCTACCACGCATAAAACGCTGCGTGGGCCGCGTGGCGGATTGATTTTGGTCGGCAAGGACACGGAAAATGATTTAGGTCAGCGAACGCCAAAGGGAACGCTCAAGACTTGGGGACAGATCATCGATTCCAATGTGTTCCCTGGATTTCAAGGCGGGCCGTTGATGCATGTCATTGCTGCAAAGGCTGTCGCTTTTAAAGAGGCGTTATCCCCAGAGTTCAAGGCTTATTCGCAGCAGGTCATTAACAACGCAAAAGCGTTGGCACAAAAACTAATCAGCCTCGATTATCATTTGATTTCCAATGGCACGGATACCCATCTCATGCTGGTCGATTTGCGCAATAAAGGGCTCACAGGCAAGCAGGCTGAAACTGCTCTGGAACAGGCGGGGATTACTGTGAATAAAAATATGGTCCCATTCGATGATCAAAGCCCATTCGTGACCAGCGGGATCCGCATCGGGACTCCCGCACTTACCACTCGGGGCATGAAAGAGAAAGAAATGATTGAGATCGGCGATTTGATCAATAAAGTGTTGACCAATATCGGCAATGAGACCGTTTATCATCAGGTGCGATCCAAAGTGTACGAGCTTTGTCAACAATTCCCGCTCTACCAATTTGAATTCTAACCAGCCGAAGGCTAGATATGCGTTGTCCATTTTGTGGTACTTCTGATAGCAAAGTCATCGATTCGCGAGCCAAAAGTGATGGCAAGGTCATTCGGCGCAGGCGCGAATGTCTTTCTTGTAAACGGCGGTTCACCACCAAAGAATATGTCGAAGAGAACCCGATTTTGGTCATCAAATGTGACCAGCGTCGCGAGGCTTTCAATCGAGAAAAATTGAAACAGGGAATCCTTCTGGCCTGTACCAAGCGCCCTATTTCCATGGCGCAAATCGATGCTGTGGTGAGCTATATCGAGAACTCGCTAAAAGATCAATCGAAGGAGGAAGTCACCTCCAAGGAAATCGGCGAAATGGTCATGGAGCAGCTCAAAAAACTCGATCAAGTAGCTTACGTGCGATTCGCCTCGGTTTACCGCAATTTTCAGGCGATGGATGAATTCATCAATGAAATTCAGGGACTCAAGTAGCGCTCATTCAATCCGATCAAACAAAAGTTGTCAGCTTAATGAGACTGTTATCTTATGCTGAGGAATTTTATGATTGTTGTCTCGTACAACGTTTTTCATCTATGCATTCATCATAATGTGAGGTAAAATGAGACTGAAGCGATTAACGTTCAAGGGCGGTGTCCATCCGCCAGAGCGTAAAGAATTATCTGAAGAACAAGCCATTGAAGCACTTCCATTGCCCTCGTATGTAGTGATTCCATTGCAGCAGCATCTGGGAGCGCCAGCAGAGCCGATTGTCGCTGTGGGCGATATGGTGCGCACTGGGGATAAAATTTGTGAGGCCAAGGGCTTTGTTTCCGTTCCTTCTCATGCCTCAATCTCTGGCAAAGTCAAAGCAATCGAAAAACGTCCCCATCCTGTGGCAGGTGAGGCCTTAGCCATCGTGATTGAAAGCGATGGCAAGGATGAAATGTCTCCCAACATTGGTCCAGTGGCGAATTATCTGGCACTGGATGTGGAAGAAATGAAGAAGAAAATTCAGCAAGCTGGGTTAGCTGGAATGGGCGGCGCGGCATTTCCTACCCATGTCAAGCTTTCTCCCCCAGCTAATAAGCCCATCGATACTTTCATTTTGAACGGAGCCGAATGCGAACCCTATCTCACAGCCGATCATCGGCTGATGCTGGAACATCCCAATGAAATCCTGGAAGGCGTCCGAATCATCATGAAAATCCTGGGCTGCAAAAATGGCTATATTGCAATTGAAAAGAACAAGCCCGATGCCATTGCTGTATTTCAAAAATTGGTCAATGAAGCTGGAGACAACCTGAGGGTAGTGGCGCTCAATGTCAAATATCCACAGGGCGCTGAAAAGCAATTGATCAAAGCCATCACGAATCGCAAGGTTCCGGCTGGTGGTTTGCCCATGGATGTGGGCTGCTTGGTCCATAACGTGGGGACAGCCAAGGCGGTCTACGAGGCAGTTGCGCTGAATAAACCGCTGTATGAGCGGGTAGTGACCGTTTCAGGCAGGGGCATCCGACAGCCGAAGAACCTGCGGGTGCGCATTGGGACGCCATTTCAAAATCTGATCGATTTTTGTGGCGGTCTCAGTGACGATACGGTAAAAATCATCAATGGCGGACCGATGATGGGGATCGCCCAATACACCCTCGAAGTCCCAGTCACGAAAGGCACCTCGGGCATTCTGGCGTTAACCTCATCAGAGACGCGTATCGCTGAGCCCCAGCCGTGCATCCGTTGCGGCCGCTGCGTCGAGGTCTGTCCCATGAATCTCCTCCCAAATACGTTAGCCAGGCTGGTCGAATACAAGCGCTTCGACGAGGCAAGGGAGCTGGGTGTGTTGGACTGCATCGAATGTGGCTCCTGCGCCTTTGTTTGTCCCTCGAAAATCCGTCACGTCCATCATATTAAATTCGGCAAACTGGAAGTGACCAAGATGATGAAAGCGAAAGCAGCTTAATGGCCTCTTTGAATGAGATAAGGAATCCGTGGTATGGAAAAAAAATGGTTCGTGACTGCTTCTCCTCATATTGCTGATCAAGAGTCAATTCCGAAAATCATGTACGGCGTCGTGATCTCGCTGATCCCAGCGATGTTGGGTGCGATCTATTTTTTCGGCCCTCATGCAGGCTGGGTCATGTTGGTAGCTGTTGCCAGCGCCGTTGCCACCGAAGCGATTATTGAAAAATTGATGAAAAAGCCCATCACGGTTCGAGATGGCAGCGCCGTGGTCACTGGAATCCTTTTGGCCATGAACGTCCCCGCTGAAGTCCCGTGGTGGATCCCGCTGATCGGCTCTGCTTTTGCCATCGCCATCGGCAAAATCCCGTTCGGTGGTTTGGGATATAATCCCATGAACCCGGCCCTATTAGGCCGGGCTTTCTTATTGGCCTCTTGGCCAACTCACATGACCATCTTCAAAACCAGACCGTTAGAGTGGATTACTCATCACCCTGGTCTGGCACAATTTCTATCGAAATTATCGCTTTACACGCCAGATCCAACGGGAAAATTTAGCCTTTCTGGGATCGATGTCATTACTACCGCCACGCCGCTTAATGTGTTCAAGCAGCAAAAAGACGCCATCCTCCGATTTGCCGATGATCCGAGCATGACAGAAAAAGTGAAAACTGCCCATGAAGCCATTAGCCAGCTTTATGATTCGTATGGCAATCTGTTTTGGGGCAAAATCGGCGGGTGTATCGGGGAGACTTCGGTATTTCTGCTTTTAATTGGCGCCATTTATCTGATCTATAAGCGTTACATTCGCCTGCGAATTCCGCTCAGCTATATCGGCACCGTCGCCATCCTCTCTTGGATCTTCGGCGGTGTAGATGGGCTATTCAGTGGGGATCCCTTGTTCCATGTTTTAGCTGGCGGGCTAATGCTGGGTGCTTTCTATATGGCTACTGATATGGTGACTTCGCCAGTCACTTCTGCTGGAGGTTACATCTTCGGCATTGGCTGTGGCATCATTACAGTGCTGATCCGTTTGATCGGCGGCTACCCCGAGGGCGTCTCTTATTCGATTCTATTGATGAACCTCACTGTCCCGCTGATCGATCGTTATACCAAGCCAAAAACATTTGGAAAGGTGAAGAACAAATGAAAGACATCGTGAAACTGGGATTGATCTTGTTATTGGTTACTGCATTGGCTGGAGCTGCCCTTTCAATCGTCAATAACATCACTAAACCGCGTATCGAAGAACAAAAACGGCTGGTTACCGCATTAGCACTGACGGCTGCTCTGCCCGATGCCGCAAACGGCGTGATCGAACCTGACACCACTTCCAAACAAATTCATTTTTATCGCGGCTACCGGGATAGCTCAAAACAGCAGCTCGTCGGATATGCGTTCCTCGCCATGGAAAATGGCTATTCTAGCCAGATCGAAACCATGGTCGGAATCGATACCACTGGAAGGATTGTCGGCATAAAGATTTTGCGGCAATTGGAAACCCCAGGTTTAGGCACGAAAATCGAGGAAATCCGGCACGGGGAGACCATGCCCTATTTTCAGCGCCAATTTCTTAACCAATTCGCCGATCAAATCGCGGTGGATAAGGATGGGGGCACCATTGAAAGCATCACCGGGGCGACCATCTCTTCCCGCGCCGTCACCAACTCGATCAAAAACAGCTTCCTGAAATTGCAGCAGCAAATAGGTGAGGTGAAAAAAACACCAGCAGCAATCAATAATCAGTGATCAGTGATCAGTAATCAGTAATCAGTGATCAGTGCTCAGTTATTGGGGTCATTCTTGGGTTTCAGAAGAAATAAAATTGCAATAACCAATAATTGATCTGTCGATAGAAACGATTCATTGCCTCGAATATTAGGAAAATTCAACAACGATAGGAAATCGCTATGTCAGCATCATATGAGCTTTTCAAAGGGTTGTATAAAGAAAACCCTATTTTCAGAGTGCTGTTAGGGCTTTGTCCAGCGCTGGCCACTTCCAATTCGTTGCAAAACGCTGTTGGCATGGGCGCTGCGGCCACCTTTGTACTATTTAGCTCCAATTTCATCATTTCCTTGATTCGCAAGGGTGTGCCCAACAAGATCCGCATTCCGATCTTTATCGTCGTCATCGCCACTTTTGTGACGATCACCGATCTATCGCTCCAGGCATTTGCCCCGACCCTCAGCAAATCCTTAGGCGTATTCGTCCCATTGATCGTCGTAAACTGCATCATTCTTGGTCGAGCCGAGGCGTTTGCCAGCAAAAATGGCGTCTTGCTCTCGATCCTCGATGGGCTTGGCATGGGGCTCGGCTTCACTTTTGCTCTAAGCTTGGTGGCTATCGTTCGCGAATTGCTTGGGACTGGAAAACTTTGGGGCATCCCGGTGTTCGGAACCAGTTTCGAGCCGATGCTGATCCTCATTTTGCCGCCTGGGGCATTTCTTACCTTAGGCCTATTCATCGGTTTCTTCAATTGGCTGGAAAAAAAGCGCGCTCATTAGGCGACTGTTCAGATTTGAAGGAGCATTGTCATGGATTTGAGAGAATTGTTCATCATCATCATTACTGCGGTTTTTATCAATAATTTCGTATTCGCCAGATTTTTGGGCACGTGCCCCTATCTGGGTGTCTCAAAGAAATTGGACTCCGCCCTCGGCATGGGGATGGCAGTGATTTTCGTGCTCGTCATGGCCTCTGCCGTCACCTGGATCGCTTTTAATTATTTGCTTCAACCCACTACTTCCATTTTTAAATATCTCTTTGCCTCACATCAGGCTCCAGATCTGACTTTCTTGCGGACCATCGTTTTCATCTTGGTCATCGCATCCCTGGTCCAGTTCGTCGAGATGGTGATCCAGAAATTCAGCCCGACCCTTTATAAAGCGCTGGGCATCTACCTTCCATTGATCACCACGAACTGCATCATCCTGGCGGTAGCAATTCTAAATGTCAGCCCAGATCCACAATATAATTTCAACTTCATCGAAAGTATCGTCCATGGCTTTTCCGCCGGCGTCGGATTCATGCTTGCGCTCATCCTCATGGCCGGAATCCGTGAACGGCTCGAACTAGCGCCGGTTCCTGCTCCGCTCAGAGGGGTTCCAATCGCTTTCATCATGGCAGGTCTCATGGCAATCGCCTTCCTGGGATTCTCCGGATTGAAAATAAAATAATTTAGACGAAAAATCGGCTCTCTCCCCTGAGGGCAAAATTTGCACCTGAGGGGATCAGCTGCAGGCAAACTGCCGATAGCGGTCTGAATACCATTCAAATTCCAGCAGCGCATCCACGCTGCTTTTCCTTAAAATTTGGACCCCGATTTTTCTCTTTTTTGTTTATTGCACTGAAACCCGTTCATCGGGGCAAATATCTCTCCTCATGACCAGGGTGAGCTCATGAGGACGGAAAACATAGCCTCTGGAAGGCCATTTGATCAGCGAGAAGTTTGGATTTCAGTCTCTCTCGTTCATCTCGATGATGAGCCCGCCCTGGTTCTTGCTATTGACACATCCGAGCAAGAACCTGAAGGAAAACACAAGCAAAAAGCTTGGGCCAGAAATAAAAACTAAAAGAAAATCTATCAAAAGCAATACCAAACAAAGGTAAACACAACCATGGATCACCGTATCAATCGCTGCCAGCACCTCATCGCGCTGATATTTTTAATAGCGTTATTGCCACTGTTCTTAATATGGCCCACGCTTGTTTCGAGCAATGAGCAAAACGTCGAGGCAAGGGTCTGGTATTTTCTGCAAAAATATAGCCCCAATAGCTATTACCTTGTCGAACAATATCTGAAATCGCCAAGAGCATTTCAATTGGGCCGGGTAACGATTAACCTTGGAGAAAAAGGATCATTGCTTCGATACATCGATGGCACTTCTGATAGTGATATCGTTGGTTCGCTCAATACCTTGGTTCATGAGGTCTGCCACGGTTATACGAGGACCGTGGTGTATCAGTACCTTCAACAAAACCCTAATATCTTCTATAATTTTGGGAGCAAATATTTGCTCTACTACATTGACAGTCTTCGCTCTATTTTGGTGCCACAAACTCCAGTTTTTCCAACCAAGGAGATTCATCGAGTCGTTCCCAAACCGCTCCGATCGCTGCGGTATGAGACCTATATTTTTCCCTCCTCAGCAGCCCTGGGAGCTCAGGTGGATGGCATCTACGGGCTTCTGGACGAGTGGAACGCTTATTATCATGGTACCAGAACTGACATTGATTTATTCGATTATTATGCCGAAAAAGCCCAAAAGAAACCAAGCTATTGGCTGGAATTTTTCTCCGCGGTAAATGGGACTTATTACGCCCATGTCGAGTTCAAATTCTATACGCTAAAATATTTGATGCTTGCACGAGAAGAATATCCTCAGATATATGACCAGATTTTAGCGAACAAAAAATTCGCCGCAGCATTCTTGACCATCGATGGCAAGTTCACCGATTTGATTGACCAATATTTCAAACTGAAAAGCAAGGTCTTCGCGGAGCTCCGAGAGCGGAACATCGAATTTAGCGAAGATGAGGATTACGTCTATATCGGCAACGCTGGTCGTGGCAATTTTCTGAAAATATACAACCAACTCTCAGAAGAATTAAATAAGCCGGATTATCAGGAAATGCTTAGTATCATCAGATCAGCAGCCGAGTGAATGGTTGGAGGAGTGGATATGAATAACATCGAGGATTTTTTTCAGCAACTAACAAATCCAGAGCGCGCTGTCATTGAGAGATTCGCTGCTCCGATTGATATTCAACGCTTTCTCGATACACTGCCGTATAGTACCGATTCGTTCTATCGCTGTCCGCTCCGTGTATTGCGAGATCGCACTGCCCATTGTTTTGACGGGGCACTATTTGCCGCGGCCATGCTGCGCCGTCTGGGCTTCCCTCCGCTCATTCTCGATCTGCTCCCCAATGAACGCGACGATGACCATTTGCTCGCTCTTTTTAAATTCGATGGCTATTGGGGCGCTGTGGCGAAATCAAATTTCGTCGGCCTGCGTTTCCGCGAGCCAGTGTATCGCTCGATCCGCGAATTAGTCATGTCCTATTTCGAGCACTATTTCAACGTCGCTGCCGAAAAAACCTTGCGCGCTTACGCTGGACCACTGAACTTGATTGGCTTCGATCGCCTCCATTGGATGACCGAAGATTACGGCCTGGAGCAAATTGCCCAACGACTTGATCAATTACGTCGCATCTCGATTATTTCGGAACGCAGTGTTGGCATCCTTTCCCCAGTGGATGATCGCTCCTATCAAGCAGGTCTCCTTGGTGCAAACCAGGCTGGGCTGTTCAAAATTAATTGATTCCAATCTCGTTCCATTCAACTCGATTGAACCTCGATGGATTTCATGAAGTATAAATAACTCGATTTCGACCACCATCATGCATTTTAAAAATTGGCATCCGCTCAATTTTGAACCAGATGCAGTGAAATTCAAAATAAGAATTTTTGTTTGAGATTGATCATTTTTTTCATCCCTGGTGACTCGCGTGTCAAAGTTTCTATTTTCGATACCAAATCGCATTGATAAACTATTCAACGCGATCGCCAGAGGTCTAATCAATTTTATCGGCAATTACGTATCATTTCTTGATTATCTATATAAAATTAACCATGTCAGAAAAAGAACACTCATCATCTCAACCGGAATCAGAGAAAAACTTGGACCAGAACGAAAAGGTCATGCCATTCCTGGATCATCTCGAAGAGCTCAGGCAGCGTCTGTTGAGATGCATCATCGCCATTTTCAGTCTCAGCATCATCAGCTATATCTTTTCGAAACAGATCATGGCGATTCTCTTGCGCCCATTTCCGCGAGAAGACAAGCTCATCTTCCTCTCGCCCCAGGAAGGCTTCATGATTTATATCACTATTTCGCTGTTCGCAGGACTGATCCTCAGTTTGCCAATTATCTTCTACGAACTCTGGCAATTCGTACGACCCGGGCTATATGCAAAAGAGCGCAAATATACCATCCGCATCGTGTTCTTCTCCACGTTTTTCTTCCTACTTGGGGCTTTGTTTTGCTATTTCGTCGTGATCCCTTATGGTCTGAACTTTCTATTGAGCTTTGCCAGCGATCAGCTTACCCCGACCATCCAGATCAAAGAGTACTTGAAATTCATCACCCTGTTGATCTTGGTATTTGGCATTGTGTTCGAGTTGCCATTGCTATCTTTTTTCCTGACCAAATTGGGCTTGCTCACCCCACAATTTCTGCGGACCAAGCGGCGCTATGGCATCGTCGCCATCTTCATCGCTGCGGCTGTGCTCACGCCCACAACTGATATTATCAGCCAGTTGCTTTTGGCAGTACCATTAATGATCCTCTACGAGATCAGTATCTGGGTTTCTCGGGCAGCTCTGCCAAGGAAAAAATCAAAGGACCAAATAAAAATGGAGGAAACAACCGATAATGGTTCTTGATGACTATCGAAAACTTACAGAAGCTGAGCTTCGAGAACGCATCCTGACCAAAAAATCCCAAATGCAACAGCGACTGGTGATTCTCGGACATCACTATCAGCGCGATGAGGTGATCGAATTTGCCGATTTCCGGGGAGATTCATTTGGACTCTGTCAGCAAGCTGCCCAGCAAACGGCGGCTCAATTCATTGTGTTCAGCGGCGTTCATTTTATGGCCGAAGCTGCCGATATCATTTCGCGGCCCGATCAGATCGTGCAATTGCCTGATTTGACCGCAGGGTGCCCCTTGGCCAATTTCGCAGAGTTAGATGATGTTCAACTTGCCTGGCAACAACTCACTGAAATCTGCGGAGACACTCAGATCACGCCCATTACCTATATCAACTCCTCGGCCGAGATCAAAGCGTTTTGCGGCGAGCACGGCGGAACGGTTTGCACATCTTCCAATGCCTTGGCTGCCATGCAATGGGGCTTTCAGCAATCGCAACGCGTACTTTTTTTCCCAGATCGGCATCTAGGCACCAATACGGCCAATCAGCTCGGCATCCCAAAGGAGCAGCGGATCATCTGGGATCCTGCCCTCCCCCGCGGCGGCAATACAATTGATCAGATCGAACAAGCCCGGCTCATCCTTTGGAATGGCTATTGTCATGTCCACACGTGGTTCAATCTCAACCATATAGCAACGATCAGAAATGCTTTCCCCACGGCAAAAATTGTCGTTCACCCCGAGTGCCCAGAACCAGTCGTCAACGCAGCGGATGCAGCGGGGTCAACGTCCTTTATCATAAAATTTGTCGAACAAGCCAGCACTGGCTCTGTCATTGCGATCGGCACCGAGCTGAACTTGGTCCAACGGCTGGCAAAAACGCATCCCGATAAAAGAATTGTCCCCCTTGCCCGCTCGCTGTGTCCCAATATGTACAAGATCAATCTGGTTAACTTGTGCTGGACGCTCGAGCATCTTGGTGAGGTGAATATCGTCACTGTCCCCGAGCTGGTCAAAGGTTATGCCCGAATAGCGATAGACCGAATGCTGCAGATCAAATGAACTGGCACAGAATTGTGAAAAATTACAGAGATTAACAAATAATGTCATACCTGCAGAAGCAGGCATCCTTTCAAAGGCTGCTTCAGCGACGCAGTGGGACTCCAGCATTGATAGGAGCGACATTTTCAGATTCACGATTTGCTCATTTCACAAGCCTTGAGAATTGATAAATATAGAGAACGAATTTTTCGTGAACGCATCATCCTATCACATTGTTTCTCAGTCGAAAGTGGATCTCCATATTCACTCCAACCGTTCAGATGGCGCATTTTCCGCAAAGGAGATCATTGACTACGCCAGAAAGATCGGCTTGAAAGCCATCAGTATCACCGATCACGACGATATCGCCGGCCTTGAGGAAGCGCTTCACTATAGCCGACATCAGGGCATTGAGTTCATCCCAGGAGTCGAATTGTCCGCCCGTTCCCGTCCATTCGACATCCACTTGCTTGGCTATTTTATCGATCATCGGAATCAACATTTGAACCGATATATTGCCTTCTTTCAACAGGAGCGGCTCGGACGTGCCAAGAAAATTTTGGAGCTGCTCAAAAAATACGGCATCTATTTGTCGCTGGACTTAATCCTGAAAAAATCTGGTCAGGGCTCCATCGGTCGACCTCATATCGCCGAGGCGATGGTCGAAGATGGCTACGTTCATAGCTATCAGGAAGCCTTCAACAAATACATCGGCGACGGCTGCCCCTGTTGCGTCCCCAAATTTAAAATCACTCCCAGCGAAGCGATTTCTCTGATCAATCAGGCTGGCGGTCTCTGCGTCATTGCTCATCCCGGAATGGATATAACCGATGATGGTTTGATGGACCTGATCAAGCTTGGACTTCAGGGCATAGAAACCATCCATCCCCGACACACTCAAAAACAAGTGGACCACTATCGCGAGATCATTCAAAAACATCATTTGCTCGAAACTGGTGGCTCGGATTGTCACGCTGAAAACAAATCCCCAGTCATGATCGGCCAATTCAATATCCCGTATAGCTTCGTGGAAAAAATGAAGGAGAGATTGGGAAAATAACCTGAGAGACATCCCTTGGAATGACTTATTCCGACCAATAAAAGCAACAAATCTTTAATCCCCTTGCCCCTTATCAATGTGTCATACCAAGCTAACTGACTGAAGGAAGTGTTGCACTCTCTAGGTTTATAAATCTTGTTAAATTGAGGTCATATCACTCGCAGATTCCTGCCCGCTAAATGCCAATAAGAATGGCAGAGAATTAAGTTTATATTATGGCATCGATTGATTCTATTAAAATAGGATTCGGAGAATACAGTGTCATTGCTGCAAAAGCAGGGATCTTTTTAGAAATTGAGGCTTGGCTTTAATAGGCTTGCAGATGCCTGCCTGGACAATGTGGCCTTATTTGACCTTGTGGAGTAGATTAATTATGAAATCGATAAAAAATCAAATCCCCATCCTCGACCACGTAATCCTTGCCATGGATCGCCACCAAGCCCAATTCTTTCAGTTTGGCTTCTGAGCCATGCAGAACCAGATCCTGATATTTGATCACCTCAGCTTTGATGAACCCCCGTTCGAAATCGGAATGGATCTTGCCGGCTGCCTTGTGAACCAGCGTGCCCCTCGGAATGGTCCATGCATGTGCCTCGTTCTTGTTCGCAGTAAAAAAAGTGATCAAATTTAGCACTTGATACCCAGCGCGAACAACCTGATGGAGGCTCAGTTCATCCAGCCCCCACTCGCGCAGAAACTCAGGCTGACTCTCTGGATCGAGCTGAGCAATTTCCTCCTGGATTTTACCGTAGACTACCACACATGGCTCATTGTGCTGCTCAGCATAGGCTTGCAGTTGCTTGGCATATCGGTCGTCTTTGAAATTTTCCTCACCGACGTTGGCGATGAAAATCGCTGGCTTCAGCGTCAATAGGTTCAGCTCGGTTAGCGCTTCCCGCGCCTCGGACGATATCTGCATTCGCTTTAATGGAATCCCCTGGGAAAGCCCTTGCTTGATCTCCGAAAAAATTTCCCACTGCTCCTTTATCTTCGGATCACCCGATTTCATTGCTGTGCTTAATCGCGCCAGCTTCCGCTCCACGATCTCCAAATCTTTCATGATCAATTCCGTCATCACCACCTCAACATCCGCAATAGGATCGAGCTGGGCACTGACATGCGCCACATTCGCATCTTCAAAGCATCGCACCACATGCGCAATGGCATCTACCCCCTGAATATGGCTCAAGAATTGATTGCCCAGTCCCTCCCCTTTGCTCGCCCCTTTCACCAGACCGGCAATATCGATAAACTCCAGCGTGGTGGGCGTGATTTTAGCCGATCCAATGACCCTGGCTATGGTTTCCAGCCGTTCATCTTTCAGGGGCACGATGCCAATATTGGGATCGATGGTGCAAAATGGGTAATTCGAGGCAGGGACCTGAAGCGCCGTCAGCGCGTTGAAGATGGTGGATTTTCCCACATTCGGGAGGCCAACTAATCCGCATTTAAATCCCATGATCGTCTCTTTGCATGTATAAGTGAATGACAGGATGAACTTTGCTCGTTTTACAATCCTATCTGCCGAAAAGTTTCTCACTCGCGAATCAATTAATACGCCGCGCCATTCTTAACCTCGGAACCAATTCATAAATTTCCGCCATAATCCATCCAAAGACAGCACGGCCCCAATCGTAGAACATATATACCCCAAGCAAACATCGTCCATTTTCTAGACAACTGCATCTATGAATCTTATTAGACATCACATCTTGGGTGTGCACCCACATCCACGGTCCACGCCTCAGCTACTTAATGATCAAGAGCTTTTTCATACACTGAAACTCTTTGCTTTCATCTTAACGAAGTAACAGCCGTTGCTGACAGCGCCACCTAGGTCATTTGTTCCATTCCAAATGACTTGATGAACCCCTGGTTTCACAAAATCGTGAAGCAAAGCTTTCACTTGTGCTCCCTGACTGTTATAAACGAGAAGTATCCCTCACGACACAGCCATCCAGGTAGACGATATCTTTATCGCTAGCTATTTTTTTTGGATAGTGATGATCGGGATTGATGTTGATCGTCGCTGAAATCACAAATTGGTATCCTGCAGGCATGCCATTCGGCAAAAGATACCAGGCATCTTGAGTATCATTGGGAGACCCGCTTACCCAGCCAAAATTTAAATGATAAAAACCATCTGTATTGTATCCATCGCAAACAATTGCATGCAAACGATAAAAAGCAGTAACACCTATTTCCAATGGCGCAGGTAACCCATTCATCATATTTTCTAGCAAAATATAATATGAGTCGCTGGGCGATTTATCATTGACCAAATTCCCTTTGTAATCAGCTAAAGGATATCCAAATTTCTTTTTCAGTATGGAAGCGACCGAATCCTGAAACGCTGCTCGTATAACACATTTGAACCACAATGCCGCATGAAAAATTTAGCGCTGCCAAATGCTGATAAGTCAGAGTACGATTAGTCTGATACTTCGATTTTAATTCAGCAAGATATCCGTTTAAGCGTTGGAACGATGGGAAATCATAAAATGCATTGTCGGAATCTAATTTGATTTTGCGCGTCAAAGTCGTATAGCCATCATTAGAATTGAACCGCAAAATCCCAATGCTCTGATGATAGTTAATCACTTGCGCAAGGGCTGTGGCCACACAACCCACAACACTTCTATTAGTGGTGCTTTGATCAATAGGACAAAAATTGTTATAAGGCCAGCCTTGATGCCAGGTTGTTTCCACCCAACCTCCCGTGGAGGTCGTGCCCTCCTGAGGCCATTGACGGAATAAATAACTGCTAATCTGAGCCAAATCATCATTCATCAAATACTGCCATGCGCTATTTCTCGCATCCTTTACATCGCTGGATATTTGATCGATCATTTCGATTCGCTGTTTTAGGTCACATTTCAATATCTGATAAAAAACATTATCCTGGCTTATGTCTGGATTCCAATCATATCGAAATGAGTAAGCGATCACAGGATCAAGGTCAGTATTGCCTGAGATTACAAGGAACCCCTTCGATTCGAGCTCTGCAATATAGCCAAGCGTCCTAGCCGAATTCTCGGGGCTTAGGGGCTCAATTTTATCAATCGAGAGGACAACTGGATTGGAGAAATGTCTTGCAGCAATTGAATTTCTTCTTGAAGCGAAATTTTGAGTCACTGTCCAAGCTACCTTTTTTCAACTTCTCCACTGAAGAGAATGAAAGGGATGAAAAAAAGCATGGTGCTAAAATGAACTGTTCTTTCATAGAACGAACCTCTCCTTTCTCTGATGAGAATTGTCGCCCTCCCCAAATCCAGGGAGCCTTTTTTCCATTGTCATTCCTGCGAATGCAAGAACCCTCTGCATGAACCGAACACCAAGATCCATCATGTTACCCCGAAACCACTAAGAAACTCTTCCCAATCAGTTCAGCGGTTTCCATCCGCTCTCAGCATTTGCCAGCGCCAACTATTTCTCAATCCCGCGAATGGAGGAAATCATACCGTTTTTTCCATTATCATTCCTTTTCGCTACTGAGCGGATAGCACGATATTTTTTAGTTTGTTCTTTAAATTTGCCAACAGAAAACAATAAACTTTTATAGCCTATTATGATCGATAGACACTAGCCCTATTTAATTTATCTTCTTCTCGATGGTATTCTTGCTAAAAAATTCGTCCAATCCTATTCCAGGCATGTTATTTTGGGGAAGGGGGTTAAAATAATAGCTAATCTATAGACTCTGCTTACCTTCGTTTTTTCTAATAATGGAACTTCTTAACGTTACAAAATGATTCCAAAAATGAAATAGTTGGTTATTTTGAATCTTTGTTGAAATTGGTGGTGTTCCAATGATCTCTGTTAAGAGCCAAATCGCACTTTAAAAATCATTTGCTTTTTATCCCCAAAAAGCTTATATTCGACAAAAGTTTTTAGGATATTCAGCGGGGCTGAAGGACTCATGAGGATACATAGATCCTAATTGAAAGATCGGCTATCTGGGTAAATTTTTCTTCAAAAAATTGACGAATCAGGTGAGCGAAGAAATTGGCTACTTGGAGATGGGGCGTTTGGGCCACCGATGATCTGTTAGCCTATCGTCATGAAACGTGTTTATATAAGTCGCTATTGGTTTCTTAACCAAATTTATTTTTGTCAATTTCCTTTTGATCACCAAAAGCCCCAATATGCCGATGATAGCCCAATTGCCTCATTCCCCCAATTACCTAAATAACGAATTACTGATTTACCCAATCGCCCAATCAATCAATTCCAGTATGAGTTTTGAATTCTCGAAATCTATTAATCATCTTCAGGAAGAAATAGGATGCAGCTTATGAGCGATGTGGTCTATCACGAGGAAGAGTACCGACGATTTTATGAGAACCTGCTGCCGTTATTGAACGGACCGAATATTAAGCATGTCGATTTGAAGGATTTGAAGAAGCCGGCGCTGGAGACTGGGGTGAGGACCAAATTTGGCTCTTACGGATGGCGTTCCGCTATGTCCAGCCGCCTGGGAGGCAAAACCGTGTATTTGGGCAGCAAAAATGTTTGGTTGCCTAACCCGACCGATGTGCAGAAAAATTTGATCGAAAATGCCCCGGAACAATTGCACAAGGTTCTCTATTATATGCGAACGCTCCCGTTTGTTCATTTGCGGCGCCAAATGGGCGATAATAGCGAATTCAATCCCATCTGCAATCTATACATGTCTGTTGCCGATCCCAAAAACTACCGCATTGCCTATATGTGGGGCAATACTATGTTCAAACCGAGCAAGCGGCCTGGGCCTGAGTTCATCATGATTCATATTCCCGAAGAACATCAAATTCGCCAGCAGGTGCTAGCGCTGCCAGAATACAATTTGAATATCTGCCTTGGCTCCGACTACATGGGCGAAGATAAAAAGGGCTTTCTGCGACAGGCCATGTGGTGGGCCGACGAACATGGGATGTTGGGACTTCATTCTGGCACCAAAACGGTTTATGTCCGCGATGTGAAGACTAATAAGATCAAAGTTTATGGTGTGTTCTTGTTCGGCCTCACGGCCACAGGCAAATCCACATGGTCGTGCCATCAACTTGGCTTGGATTATAAGCAGGGCGAGCGGACAGAGGCGACACAGGACGATATTGTGTTTTTGAGAAACGATGGCTCGGCTTATGGCAGCGAGGCCAATTTCTTCGTGAAGACCGATGTGGATAAGAATCTCCAAGAGGCGATGTATTACGCGCTAATCGATAAGACCGCCCTATACGAGAACGTGATGATCGATTCCAATGGCAATCCGGATTTTCTCGACGAACGGCTATGTGCCAATGGTCGAGCCGTGATCCGGAAGGACAAACTGCGCATCAAACGAGGAAGGAAATTGGTGCCCATTGAATCCAAGACCATAAACCTGCCATCGCTGGAGGAGCTGGATGGACTGATCTTCGCCTTCATCACTCGACGCAACACAATCATGCCGTTCGCCCAGCGATTGACCCCAGAGCAGGGCGTCATGGCTTATCTCTGGGGCGAATCCACCCACAGTTTTGCCACGGTACCAGCCAAGGCGGGTGAGTCCGTGCGCATCGTAGGAACCGACGATTTCATCATCGGTTCCGAAGCCCGTAAGGTGAATCGGTTCTATAATATCATCATGGATCTGGTAGAAAAATATCCGGGGAAAGTCCAATTCTTCCAGTACAACACTGGTGGTGTCGGTGAAATTTTGAACGAATATGTTGAGAACGGTGTCAAGAAAAAGCAATTGGTCCGCAAGGTCACCCGCGTTCCCATCGATCTCATGGCAGCTATTCAGCGTGGCGATCTGCGGGGTTCGAATAGATATCAAAAGGGGATTTTCGGTACTGAAGAGATTGTGTATTGCGAGGGCTACGATCTCGATCAATATAATCCGTTTAAACTTTACTCGCGGGAACAGATCGATGCTTATTTAAAAGACATCGTCGAGGGACGGCGCAAGTTCACCGAGCGCATTGCCAATCAAGGCTTGAAGCCGGAGATCATCAAAATCGCCGAGGAATCGTTCCAAATTGCCAAATCCTCTGAGCCGAGGAAAGTCTTTATTCCCGATACGACCCAATCTGAGGCAACGACTATTTCAACACCTAAAACTTGGGTCAGCAAGGTGCGGCCGCCGAGGCCAGTGGGATATTAAATTGGGTTCATCGCATTTTCGGACAGACTTTAAATACTGCTTGAACGAAAACTCCCTTTTTTATCATTTTGGCCCGTCAATTGGCCTTTGGCGTGGATCTAAGGGAATGAATGGGTAAAGATTGTCATTGTGAGCATCCGCCGATTGGCCATTACCGTCAACTTGAGCTCAAAAAATGTTAAAACCGTTAAAATGGTTATTGAAAACGATCTGAGTTCGTCAATAATGCCCGGATTAATTCGGGCATCAATGACAATTAATAGGAGTTGCTGACCGTTTCAGAGGTATCCGAAAACAAAATATCCGATGCGGACGCTAATAGTCCCTTGGCTGATCGCTCAAAATAGCATTTCATTCTTAAGTTGACGCCAATAGCCAGTTGTCGAATGAGAATGACATTCTTGGTTCAAATTTAAAGGTTTTCTTTTAGGCACGAAATTGGCTATCGAGATATAGATCTGGTTCAATAAAAAGTCTCAATTTTGTTCCTAGGCCATATCAGCTTTTTGGAAATTTCATTCATTTCTTTTGTGCACTACTCCCCAGCGCAGAAAGGATAATCAGCAGGAAGCCGATCCCTGTCCCAATTAATCCACCCTTGATCTCATGGCTGGTGATGCGCTTTACCAGAAAGCCCCCCAGCTTCTGTTCGATCGAAATATAAGTGAACACTACCATCAAGATCCCCAGCGCAGCTAAAGTCATCAGAAATACTTTAAACCAGCCGAGCGGGAGTCCTTTTCGGTACCAGAAAAATAATAGCAGGACGATAACCGCAAACCCAGGGATCAACCAGAGCGGCGCGGCCTTTTGTGCAAAAAATAATCCGCTTCCAATGATCTTCTTGCCACTGCAACTTACTTCCAGCCAGGGCAGAAAAAAGCAGATGAGGATCAAGATCGCTCCAGCAGGAGACAGCCAAATTGTCAGATTGGGTCGAATAGAATCAGTTTTCGATTGTTTCATATCCACCTTTCATGATAAATTGATCCATATTTTTGCAAGGAATTTTCAATTCGGGTTTGCAACCACTTCATTCGAGGCAGTTTGATAGATTATCACCGCCATCATAGGAAATAAAATTCACTTCACCAGGCATGAAAAGCTCTCAATGGTTTCATTCTGAGATCATTTCATATTCTGTGATGCAAAATTATAGCAAATTTTCACCGAATTGTCAAGCGATAAACTTGTCTTTGCCTCCGTCTGATAGCTTAGCTGATAAAAATAGTTGTTGCGAACCGAGCAAAGTTTTCTTATATTTCATCGCCAATAAATTTGGGATCAACCGCATTAGGCACGGATTATCCGCATGGAAGTAAAAAACACAAAATACCTGATTGTTTTGTTCGAAGTCATATCCCTCATCGTGCTGACGCTGATTATATCCTATTTCAAATTAGACTTCAAAGTTCAGGAGCTGTTTTATCGTGCTGGTTCAGAGTCAGCTTGGTATCAAAAGGATAGTCTCGGTTGGAGGATCGCCTACCATTATGGAACACTGCCCGCGATCCTTTTGACATTTTTTGCGTGTGTGGGGCTTATTTTGAGTTGGATGAGATCGAAAATGAGAACGCTGCGGCGCCATTTTCTTTTTATCATCTTAACTCTTGCGATCGGCCCAGGTTTGGTGGTCAATGCAATACTGAAAGATCATTGGGGGCGACCTCGCCCGCGCCAGGTTCAGGAATTTGCTGGAAAATGGGAATTCAAGGAGATTTGGGAACCGGGTACCCCAGGCAAAGGCAAGTCATTTCCATGCGGACATTGCTCCATGGGATTTTTTTTCATCACCTTGTACTACTTTTGGAAGCAAAGACGCCGGGCATTGGCTTACGGAAGTTTATTGTTTAGCCTGGTACTCGGTATCTACATTGGTTTAGCCCGCATGGCCCAGGGCGGTCATTTCCTCTCCGATGTCGTCTGGTCTGGAGGGCTCACCTATTTAACGGCCGCAATTTTATTTTATTGGGGGTTGAAGATCCCGGAGCATGAGGTCCAATCTGCCGAAATCGCCCATGAATCAAAGCGCAGCCCTGCCAGCCCCAAAAAACGATTGCTTATAGCCATTGCCGGTCTTCTCGCAACGGCGATCTTGATCTTCATCTTTCTGTTCTCCAAGCCGTTCTATCGAGAGTCAGTTCATTCGGTCAATAAAGAAGGGTTGTTTAAAATTGTCAAACTCCATCTCGCGCTAAATCGCGGCGATATTATCGTACGAAGCGGCCGCTTTGATCAAGCTATTCGGATCAAAACCATTGCCCAGGGATTCGGTTTTCCGAAATATCGGTACCAAAGTGAATTGTTCCAGAGAACGATTGGAGATACGCTGTCGGCAATATACATGGTTAACTTGAGAGGGCTGTTCAACGAACTTGATGTTCAGACCGTGGTACAGATCGATTCGCTTTATCCAATTCAGATTTCAGGGGGCAGCGAGAAGGGCAGTTTAATGTTCGAAGCCCCAAAATTTAAATCAAATGAATGATCGCAGCAGAAGACTGACCCAGGGTTTAACCGCATCATGCGATCGCACATTCTGAGTCAATGATCATAAAGATGTCCTTTGCCAAATTTTGACGCTACAAGAATTTCCTGAGCGTACTTTCTGAACATGAACATTTGTGATCGGAATTTTCGATTCGAAATCGACATCAAGATCATCTGAATAAGCCCCAATCATGCTTTTTAGTTTTCCAATTTTCGATTATGCAAGCGATTCTGTTGATCGAATGAGTTCCTTTGTCATTGCGGAGTTGAGACTGAATCCAAGGCACGATCTCATTCGCAGAGCGATCACCAAAAGAAGGAATCATTATGACTGAAAATCTTTCCCAAACTGAATTGAAACATCTGATCGGCTCGGTATTCTCCTTGCGTGAGGAGGATAAAAACTTGGCGATCCTTGTGGACGTTCCAGATCAAATCATACCTGATAATCCAGAGTGGCGAAGGCGTCGAGAACTGGCCTCAGATTGGCATTGGAAATTGAACCAGGCAAAGAACGAACTGGGTCTGGAACGTGTTGACCTGATCTTTTATCCGAACGTGCACAGCAACAACGCAGATCTGCCAGCCAAAGCCTTTTTCTACGATGGCGATGTTTCATCGCTAGATGGCTCAACTTTATCGGCCCTCGGGCAGCCGTTCGAGTTCGAATCCCAGCTCGCTCGATATCAGATAATTTTGGCGCCGACTGAGTTTTCCACAACCGCGCCATTGAAACTGTTAGCTAAAAAATATCATTTTCGCGCGGCGACCATGCCGGGCTTTTCTGCTGCCATGATCCCGGCGCTCAAATTAGATTACAGGGAGATCAATCGGCGTGTCGATCAAATCAAACAATATCTTGATAAATCGATTGGGGTAACGATGGATTTTGCCTTGAGGACTGGTGAGCAGTATCAGGTCTATTTCGATCTGCGCTATCGGACGGCGCATGCCAGCGCTGGTCGCTTTCCCGAGCCAGGCGTGGCTGGTAACTTACCCAGTGGCGAGGCCTATATCGTTCCTTATGAGGGCGAAAAGGGCGAGCCCAGCTTATCCCATGGCATCCTCCCAGTTCAATTTGGCGATGAAATTGTGCTCTACCGCATCGAGGAGAACATCGCTTGCGAGGTGATAAGCACAGGTGCTGCCTCCTCTGTGGAAGCTCAAAAAATTAAAGCTGAACCCGCCTATGGCAATATCGCTGAAATCGGCTTCGGCGTTCTGGGTGATTTCGGCGTGAAACCGATCGGCGAGATTTTGCTCGACGAAAAATTGGGGCTGCACATCGCCTTTGGCCGCAGCGATCATTTTGGCGGCGCCGTCGGCGTGAAAAGCTTCACGGCTCCCGATAAGGTGATCCATATCGACCGCATTTACATTCCTGAAATACAGCCTGAAATCGTTCCCGCTAAAGTCCAGCTCCAATTCGATGACTCCAGCGCACTCGTTATCATCGCCCAGAGCGAATACCAAATTTGGACTTGAGCAACGGCCGGCGGCAACTCACGGTTAACTCTGTTAGTTGAATCGTCCGATGCTGGAAATCTTCTGGCATCGGATGATCATCGACTTAGAATCTGCACTTCTTTTATGCAACCATCCAATCTTTCGACTTCTGTCTCAGTCACCCCGTGATTGTCATTGAAATGTAAAATTTTTTTTTAGCCAAAAATAATTATTGACTCTTAAGAAAAAATTTTTTTTATTTGCAGCTTTAAAATTTGGAGCAGCTATGTTGAATGAAACTGATACCGTCTGGAACGGCTCAATCACTACCCCGCGTGGCTATCGCGCATGCGGTGTGCGCTGCGGGATCAAGCAGCAAGGTCTGGATTTAGCTTTGCTGGTCAGCGAGATCCCAGCGTCAGTTACGGCCATGTTCACCAGCAACCGGATCAAGGCCGCTCCGGTTATCCTCAGCCAAAAGCTGGTTCAAAGGGGTCTCGCTCAGGCGCTGGTGATCAATAGCGGCAACGCCAATGCCATGACCGGCGAACGGGGGCTGGCGGACGCCAAGCTCATGACCGAGCTAGTCGGAAACGCGCTCAATCTCGACCCCTCCTTGGTATTGGTTGCTTCAACCGGCGTGATCGGCCACTACTTGCCCATGGACTTGATTCGTTCAGGGATTGCAGAAGCCAGTCAGCGTCTCTCTCCTACTGGGGGTGATGAGGCGGCTCAAGCGATCATGACCACCGATACCCGGCCCAAACATTTCGCCATCACATTCGAGATCAATGGCCAGATATGCCACATTGGCGCGATAGCCAAGGGCAGCGGCATGATCCATCCTCAGCTTGCCACCATGATTGCCGTTTTCACTACAGATGTCGCCATCACTTCCGAGTTACTTCAAGCAGCATTGGCCGAAGTCGTCGCCGAAACGCTCAATGCCTTGACTATTGATGGAGAAACCAGCACCAATGACTCAGTCTTCATGTTCGCAAATGGCCTGAGTGGCAGTCCAATTATCGATTCCAGAGGCGAAAACTACCAGAAATTTTTATCCGCATTGCGAGCGATTTCTATGGCCATCACCAAAGAATTAGCTGCGGATGGCGAGGGCGCCACGAAATTGGTGAGCGTCACGGTTCTAAAAGCAGCCACTCGAACAGAGGCGTTTCGGGCGGCGAAAGCCATAGCTAATTCGCTCCTGGTAAAAACCGCTATCTTTGGTCAAGATCCAAACTGGGGACGGGTGATTTCCGCCGTGGGCGCATCGGGTGTAATACTTGTACCCGACCAAATCACGATCAAATTTGCAGATATTCCTGTGGCGCAGAACGGCGCAGCGATCGCTTTTGATCGCGCTGCCATGAAAAAAGCTCTCCAGCAACCCGAGATCAGCATTTCCGTCGCACTCGGTGCCGGCGAGGCTTCTGCTACGGTTTACACCTGCGATCTCACCTATGATTACATCAAAATCAACGCGGAGTATCATACATAAATTTGGCATCGAGAGAATCGCGACAAGGGAAACTTGGTGACGAGCTAAAGCGATCGTTTTGTGACCAAAAGACAGTAAATTGAAATCATCTTTTATATCGCAAACCGAAAGAACATCAGTTCGGAACCGAAAGCGATTTTCTATTTCATTAGACATTGCAAGCTATCGAGCATGAAGGGAGTTCATGCTTTTTCTTTTGGTGCAGTTGCTGAATAATTTTTTTTGACGTTTGTTTGATCAACTATTCTCTGGAGCATTCCTCATGAAACGCATTGGAATTATCGGCGCTACCGGATATACCGGAGAAGAGCTATTGCGGAAATTAGCACACCATCCAGAGATCACGGTGAGCTTCGCCAGTTCTGAACAAGAACAAGGACAACCAATACGAAAGGTATTTCCGCACCTTCCGCACTATCGTGATAGGATCTTTTGTTCCGCTCAACAAGCGATAGCTATTCCAGTGGACCTCGTATTTCTATGCCTTCCTGCAGGCCAGTCGGCAAAATGGGCCAGGCCTTTCTTAGAGAAATCGGTCCGAGTGATCGACCTGGGTGCCGATTTTCGATATGACACGGCTTCGAGCTATGAACATTGGTGCGATTCTCCACATCCAGCCCCAGAGCTGCTTCATGATGTGGTTTATGGTCTCCCAGAATGGAACCGCGAAAAGATAAAAACAGCGGCGATCGTCAGCAATCCAGGCTGTTATCCGACAACGGTTTTGTTGGCTGTCATTCCATTGCTCAAAGCAGATGTCATCGCAAACGATCAGATTATTGTAGATTCAAAATCAGGGGTTTCAGGGGCTGGCGCTACGCCCTCAAAAACGACGCATTTTGGGGCAATTCACGAGAACTTTAGCCCATATAAGCCGGGACGGACCCATCGCCATGTGGGAGAGATGGAACAGGAGTTATCAAAAATAGCGGGTCGAACGATGCGGGTGATATTCACCCCGCATCTTGCGCCCATGTTTCGCGGCCTGTTCTCCACGATCTATGTTCACCTAAAATCGGCTCTAAAACAGTCGGAGCTGATCAAGCTGCTCAGCGAAGCCTATCAGAACGAGCCCTTTATCCAAGTCTTGGACCAGGCTTTACCAGCTTCAAAAATGGCCAATCATTCCAATTTTTGTTTCTTGAGCGCTGCCACAGTCCCAGATTCCGATCTAGCGATCATCTTTTCCACCGTCGATAATCTGGGCAAGGGCGCCAGTTGGCAGGCAGTCCAAAATATGAACATCATGTTAGGTTTTCCAGAAACCATGGGGGTATTATGAATCGAAGCAAAATCTTGTTGAAGATTGGAGGCAAAGCGTTCGATGGCGAATCCGCCTATCAGGAGCTGGCTCAGGAGCAATTGCTGCTCAAAGATATCGCTTTCATTATTGTCCATGGCGGCGGCGCCGAAATTTCCCAGGCGCTAAAAGCAGCCAATCGGCAATCGGTATTCGTCGATGGCCTTCGAGTGACCTCTGCTGAGGACATCGCCATCGTCGAACAGGTGCTGTCTGGAACGATCAACGAGCGGATCGCACGGCTGTTAAGCCGAAACGGCCTGAGTTGCCGTCGATTGTCTGGGAAAACTGAGGGCTTGTTGCTCGTAGAACCGATGCGCCGCAATGGTAAAGATTTGGGATTTGTCGGCCGAATCAAGCAAGTGAACCCATCGCCGGTGCTGGAGAGTCTGAATCAACATCGGGTGCCGATTATTTCGCCCATTTCTGCCGATGAGGCTGGTGACAGCTATAATGTCAATGCCGATAGTGCCGCAGCGGCCATCGCTTCAGCATGTCAATGCGCGGGTCTGATCTATTTCACCGACGTCCCCGGTGTAAAAGTTGGAGACAAAATATTGTCTCAGATCAATTATTCGCAAGCCAAGAAGCTCATTGCTGATGGAGTTATCAAGGATGGCATGATCGCCAAACTCGAATCGGCCTTCGAGGCATTGCTGAACCACGTGCCCTGGGTCCATATCACTTCTTGGCAGGGCCCTGGCACACTGCGCAATTTAATTGAACGACGGGCAAAATCTGGAACGACAATTTATGGATAAAAAGATGAATGCAAAACAGATTATAGAAGCCGAGCATCGGGTCCATTTGCAAACCTATGCCCGCTCCGAAGTGGTGTTCAGCCATGGGAAAGGGGTTTATCTTTATGACGTCGCAGGCAAAGCATATTTAGATTTTGTAGCTGGGATCGCCGTGAATGCGCTGGGTCATTGCGACCCACAACTTCAGCAGGCGTTAACAGAACAAGCGGCCCGGCTCTGGCATTGCTCCAATCTTTACTATTCAGAACCCCAGGTGCGATTGGCCCAACTCTTGGTGGATCACTCCTTTGCGGATAAAGTTTTTTTCTGTAATAGCGGGACAGAAGCCATCGAGGGCGCGATCAAGATCGCCCGAAAATGGGCCACCGTGAATAGGGGCAAAGACAGTCATGAGATCATCGCATTCAATCGTTCGTTTCATGGCCGCACCATGGGCGCGCTTTCGGCAACCGGCCAGCCAAAATATTGGGAGGGCTTTGAACCGATGCTTCCCGGCTTTCAATTTGCAACTTTCAACGATCTGAACGATGTTGAGTCGCGCATTGGCCCAAAGACGGCGGCAATCATGGTGGAACCGGTCCAGGGCGAGGGAGGCATTCACCCCGCTGAGCCAGAGTTCTTGCAGGGTTTAAAAGAACTCTGTCGCAAACAACAATGCTTATTGGTGCTGGATGAAATCCAATGCGGTCTGGGACGCACTGGAAAATTTTTCGCCTATGAACATTATGGCATTGAGCCAGACATTCTCGCTCTGGCGAAACCCCTTGCCGGGGGCTTGCCCATGGGCGCGATCCTCATGACCGATGCGGTTGCCAGCGCGATCAAAACTGGGGATCATGGCTCTACTTTTGGCGGGGGACCGTTGGTGGCTCACGTCGCTGCCCACACGGTTTCCAGAATTCTTGGACACGGCTTGCTTCAGCAAGTGGCACACAATGGCCGCTATCTCATCTCCCAATTGGCTGAGCGTCTATCTCCATTTGAAGAAGTTACTGCCATTCGAGGTCTCGGCTTAATGATTGGCATCGATTTCAAACTGGATGTTAAACAGGTCATTGCCACCTGTCTCAATAACGGATTGATCGTCGCACGAGCTGGAGAAAGCACTTTGCGCCTCACTCCGCCGCTTATTATCGAACGGAACCACATTGATGAAGCCATCGATAAGTTGGTTCAGTCCATTCAAATTGTAAGAGGGAAAAATGGTTCGAAGAGCAAAAATTAAAGATGTCCCCCAATTAGTAAAAATGGTTAATCAATACGCCGCCAAAGGGGAAATGCTAGCGAGATCGTTGTCTCAGGTCTACAATTCTATTCGGGACTACGTGGTCATCGAGGATAATGGGCAGGTGATCGCCTGCGGTGCCTTGCATGTCGTTTGGGAGAATATTGCTGAACTGCGAACCGTGGCTGTTGCACCGGGGCGGACCGGACAAGGATTGGGTCGGCAGATAGTCGAATTTCTTATCAAAGATGCCTATGAGCTGGCATTGCCTCAAATTTTCACGCTGACCTATAAACCGGGCTTCTTTGAAAAATTCGGATTTGTCCGCGTGGATAAAAAAGAATTGCCCCATAAGGCCTGGCAGGATTGTCTCAATTGTCCCAAATTCCCAGAATGCGATGAAGTCGCGCTGATCAGATCCATGCAATAACGACAGCTTTTCTAAAGGAGTCACATGACCTGTCGCAAATCAGACTTCTAAAAAAGACATGACTCTCTCATTTGTTTTCGCTGGCCGCTCAGCGGGTTGGAATTTCATAATTCTTCACAATATTCACTCAAATGGACAACCAAGAAATGAGTGTTTGTTGCTCCTGGGAATGCAGGAGTCCTATGGATCCAAAGGTCTAAGGAAGCCAGCATTCGAAGGCATTTGATCACAGGAGGGACTGCTTATCGCAATGACTTATTCTGTGGAATCGGTAGGAATTGAATCGTACGAAAACCTCGCTGGCTGAAATCACATAGGATGCAAGATTTGTGACTGCGGATTCAAAACGGATCTGTTGGAGGTCATCTTCTTTCAAGCGTTATTTGCTTTCGAATTGCTGAAGCAATTATCAACTCATTCGATACCATCTGGATGCACAACAATGACCTCAACCCCTTTCTGACTGGCCAAAATTGCAGCGCTGGAGCTTATATCAGTATAGACCAAAAAATGTTCCGGAGTTCCGGCCCCGAAGTCCAGTTCGCGTATTGGCAAGCGGGTTAGATTTGTGACAATCATCCCCTGAGTGGGGTGTCGCAAATGAATTTTTGCCATTGCGTTCAGCCCATGCTGAAGACGAAAAGAATTGAGCGTTTGCACTGACCCCCAAATATAGGGAGGCTTGATTTGATTCACCGACTTTCGGATCAATGCCGCCAGCTCAGCCTCAGAAGCGCGCTGCAATTCATCGCGAGAGATCGATGCTGTCGCGAAACATAGGGCACACCCAAAATAATTTCTTGGGAATTCGGGGAGCAACCTTCGAATATCGACTGGACAGGTTATGTAGCACCTATTGACATTAGATCCATTAAACCATTGCGGCAAATAGCGTTTCCATAAGTGCGCCATAATCACATCGTTTTCAGTGCATTGGATTTGACATGTTTGTTTCGCAGCCGCTAATTGTGTTCTAATTTCATCCTCACTGATAAAAAGGCGCTCCTGATTTTGCTTCGAAGCTTTGGAGTCGCGCCTCGCCGCGCCAAAAAATAAGCCACATCGAGTATATATGTCCTCAGCAGTGAGAGGTTGTTCAGCCTGACTATTGGGGTTTAGCACCGTCCGATCGAGATGGGGCGATACAATTGGCTCACGCCGATAAATGCGCGCCCAACTGGAGAGGAAATGAAAATAGCTGAATCCATCCACCAGCGCGTGAGAGAGGCTGATCGCCAGAACCGAGCGCTGCGGCGTCTGCGTGAGCGTAATTCGCGACATCGGTTCCCCCTCGATAGTCTTCACCGGTGCAATGTATTGGTCGATCTGATCCGATGGCGCAAATTCTCGGCGGGACATCACGACATCAAAGCTCAGCCCACCATCGGTCAAGAAAAACTCCAAATCCGACGCCCGCCTGGCTCTCAATTGACTCTGCAATATCGGAAAATGACCTAACGCCTCAATCAAACTGGCCTGCAAAATCTTCGCGTCTAATCTTTGAGAATAAACAAACGCAAAGGTGATCGGCTGAGAACCTTCACCTGTAAAGAGATAATCAATTGGACTGAGTTCAATCGCTTCCATAATTGCTCCGAATTGATACAAATCGCCACACGCTCCGATTTGTGGTCCATTGCCGCTTTTATTATCGATGAAAAATTCAGCCTTTCGGTCCGCCTCAATCACAGGCGCGTTCCCCCAAGGGATTGCATGGCGAAATCCTGTCATTCTGAGGCACGAAGCACCGAAAAATCTTTTCAATAAGCCCAGACATTCTAAAAAAAAAGAAATGAATCTTCGCTCCCCACAGTCGCTCAGAATAAAATTGGAATTTTATTTTGACCTTAAATCACGTTTGCGGGCTTGAAGAGATGACTTGAAATTTAATTCTTGCAAAAAAAGGCACTCGGTCGAGATGGCCGAACCATAGCCAAGGACAATTTTACAGCTCTGGATACCCCGTAATGGCTTTAATTTCTTCATAGAGCGGCCTGAGGTGCTGATACATTTTTTTATAGACCCGATGATATAGGGCATCGTATATTCGAGCGTGTTCTGGTTTTGGTTCAAAAGCATCACCAATTCTGGTCATTTCCCGCACCGCAGTCGCGAAGTCAGGATATACCTTCAATCCGACGGCGCCATCGATTGCCGCTCCCAGTCCTGATGTTTCGTAGACTTTTGATCGGCTGGCAGGAAGATTAAACACATCGGCAGTGATCTGCATCGCCTGGTCGCTCTGCGAGCCGCCGCCGGAGACGCGCACCTCGGTGATCTTCACCTTGGATCGCGCCTGAGTCCGCTCTGTCCCTTCGCGCAGCGCATAGACCAATCCCTCCAAAATCGCCCGATACAGATGCGCGCGACCATGAACATCGCCAAATCCGATCACCGCTCCTTTGGCTTCAGGTCCAGGAATTTTCACCCCGGGCGCCCAGTACGGCTGCAACATCAATCCCATCGACGCCGCGGGAATGTCGGAGATCAATTGGTCAAAAAGCGCCTCTGGTGCAACATTATTTTTCGAGGCCAACTCTCTCTCGGGATGACCGAATTGATCTTTGAACCAACTGACCATCCAGAACCCCCGAAAAATTTGGATCTCGGTATTGTAGGTCTTCGGAATGGCGCTGGGGTACGGCGGAATAAAGGGGATCACTTCAAGGTATCTCGAAGTCATAATCGAGGTTGTGCAGGTCGTCCCATAGCTGAGGCACGCGATGTTGGGTGTTATGCCGCCGACGCCCAAAATCTCGCATGCTTTGTCCGCTGCCGCTGCGATTAACGGGATCCCTTCTGGGATACCAGTGGCTTTGGCCGCCAATTTCGAGATTTGGCCCAGCTCTTGTGCCGGCTCGACCAACTCTGGCAACTTCTCTAACTCGATGGGAAAGAGTCGCCGATTTAAATGCCCTTTATCAGCCCATTTCATCTTTCGATAATCAAATGGCACATAACCCACCTGACATCCCACGGAGTCACGATACTCGCCGATCAATTTATAAGTCAAATAGCCCGACAGAAACAGGTACTTATGCGTTCGTTCCCAAATCTCTGGCTGATGTTTCATGATCCAATTGGCCTCGCATTCTGAATGGGCAAATTGGACCGCGTAATCCATTTTTACCAAATGATAGACAAAATTAGCCAGCGGCCCGACCACTCGCTGCCGATCGATGCGCCGTTGATCCAACCAGTGGATTGCTGGACGCAACGGCTGGCCATCTTTATCCACATTAATTAGCGTGCTGCGTTGCGTGGTGAGGGTCACGCCCTTGATCTCTGGTCGCTTGCGACCACAGAGTTTCCATAATTGGCGACACGCGGCGCAGAGTTGATCCCAGTAATATTCGGCATCCTGTTCAGCCCAGCCAGGCCGCGGCGATTTGTACGGCTCGATTTCTATTTTCGACTTGAAGACCAGATTCCCATGAAAATCAAATAACATCGCGCGGACGCTTTGCGTACCACAGTCGATCGCCAGTATTGTTTCCATCAGACACTCACAATATTATCGATTTTGTTTATCAATAACAAACCCCTCATGTAGAAGCGATTTGAATTAAGGCCAATTGAGATTATCATGGGCATGAACGTTATTTGAGCATCGCCTGGCGCAATGCTTTCTGCCACCCGCTGAGTAATTGCTCACGTTGTTCATTGGACATTGCTGGTCGGAATTCACGATCGATCATCTTCAGTTGGGATAGTTCCTCGCTGCTTTCCCACATACCAACCTTTAATCCTGCCATAAAAGCGACCCCCAGCGATGTCGATTCAATGATGGCTGGACGGACTACGGGCATATTCAGGATATCGGCTTGAAACTGAAGCAAAAAATTGTTATCAACGGCTCCACCATCTACGGCTAACTTCTCAGCCATCATGCCCGTTTCGGCCGCCATCGCGGTCAGCACATCATAGCTCTGATAGGCCATTGCCTCCAACGCTGCGCGAACGATGTGATTGCGATTGGCGCCGCGGGTCAAACCGACAATCACCCCCCTCGCTTGCATATCCCAATGTGGAGCGCCCAACCCCACAAAAGCGGGAACCATATAAACCCCCGCATTGTCCGGAACCGCGAGTGCCGCGGCTTCGCTCTCTTTCGATGTCTGGATGATCCGCAACTCATCCCTTAGCCATTGGATCGCCGCCCCAGCGATGAATACCGAGCCCTCCAACGCGTAACATGGCGAACCATCCCCCGCTACGGCCAGGGTAGTTAACATGCCCTTATTCGAAAAAATCGCCTCATCCCCAGTGTTCATCAGCAGGAAACAGCCCGTCCCGTAAGTGTTTTTGATTTGTCCCGGTGAAAAACAGGCCTGCCCGAAGAGCGCTGCCTGCTGATCCCCAGCTACCCCATAGATCGGCACACCAACCAGCGGACCGATCGCTGTCACTCGACCGTAATCATCAATGGACCGTCTCACCGCCGGTAAAATGTGGAGCGGAATGTTCAACAATTGACACAATTCCTCGTCCCATCGTTTTTCGATAATGTTGAAGATCATGGTCCTGGAGGCATTGGTATAGTCGGTCGCATGAACCTGACCATCGGTTAATTTCCAGATCAACCAGCTATCGATCGTCCCGAACAGCAGATCTTCAATTCGATGCCCAGCCGCATGCTCCAACAACCATTTGATTTTCGTTCCGCTGAAATATGCATCGACAGGAAGACCTGTTTTGCGCCGAACCAGCTCTTCTTTCGGTTTCAATCGCTCACAAACATCCGCAGTACGCCGGCATTGCCAAACAATTGCATGATGGATCGGTTGTCCTGTGGTCCGATCCCAGATCACTGTCGTTTCGCGCTGATTGGTGATCCCAATCGCAGCAATTCCGCCGGTGTTTCGAGCACATAATTCCTGAACAGTATCGATGACCGTCTGCCAGATCTCCATTGCATCATGCTCAACCCAACCTGGCTTGGGATAAATCTGCCGAAATGACCGATCCGATTTATCCACCATTCGCCCCTTTTCATCATATAACACTGCCCGCGTCCCGGTCGTCCCCTGATCAATTGCTAAAATATACATCCAAACCCTCACAATTTATTCCGTCAATCCTCCATCAGCCGTTCTCTCGCTACTCCGCTCCTTCCCCACTGATCACTGATCACTGATTACTGATCACTGATTACTGATCACTGATTACTGATCACTGATCACTGATTACTGCTCCCTACTCATTAGCACCTTTTTTCGATCCAGCTCGCAATATCATTCAGGACTTTTTCTTTCTCTGGCTCGTTCATCACTTCATGATAAAATCCTTCGTAAAGCTTCAATTCCTTATCGCTGGACTGCGCCCGCTCGTACAATTGCTTGCTACCAGTTATATCTGCCAGACGATCGGCCGTTCCGTGAAGGATCAATAACGGCAATTGGATCGCTTCCATCTGTCGCTGAATGAGTTGGGTGGCCCGATTGATCTCAGCCCCGGTTCTAGCCCGAATACCACCGCGATAGTTCAACGGATCGGTGTCATACTTATGAACCACCTCTGGATCTCGCGAAATGGCACTGCTATCTAATTTAATGGTCGGGAGATTTGGCAGCAATTTGCCGATAATTGCCGATAGTTTGATTAACACCGGTGATATATCATCGCTGATTTTCAAGGCTGGGGCGCTCAGGATCAGACCACGAATGGCTGGTTGTCGACTTACTACCAACAGGCTGGCGATAAGTCCTCCCATACTATGACCCAATACAAAGATCGGCAACCCGGAGTAGCGCTGCATCAGCCGCTGCAACATCAAATGTGCATCCGCAATATAATCATCAAAGCGCTTCACATACGTTTTGCTTCCAGGACTTGATGACTGGCCATGACCTCGAAGATCGAAGCCCTCTACTGCAATCCCACGTCCCGCGAGAAACTCGCCCACATGAACATACCGGCCACTGTGCTCGGCCAGTCCGTGAACGATCATCGTCACTGCTTTCGTCTCCACTCCATCTGGCCGCCAACTTCGGGTGAATAACGTCAAACCATCTTCGCTCTGCAAACGACCCTCGGCATATTGTGACATTCTTCTCCTCCCTCATTTCACTTCGATACGAAAAATCGCTGCGTGCAAGCAACGTCGGTTCACCGAACAATGACCCTTCTTAATCAGGCAAAACAAATCTGATCCCCAATGCATCAGAAGAAACCACCAGACCGAAATGATTCCTCGATCGACTTTCCGAAAATCAAAATCTTTTTCATCCATTGACATTTTGTATTGTAATTTGCCGCTAATATAGCAAAAAGAGCTAAGATTGTCAAGCAGGAAAATTCCAATATCATGCAGAAATAACTTAGAGATCCTCGTAGCTGATCTCAGTCGCCCCGATCGCTCATATTGTCCGTGAGTTCAAATATTACGTGCAACTGTTAGAGGCAATGAACATCCATCTCAATTAATACTCCGACTTAATTGAGTTGCGAGCCGAAACAAAACCGAACTAACAGGAGCACTGGATGGGCTATAAATAGTAGACTTTTGAACAACGAGTTGAGACTCAGGCCTATCTTAGAAATTGGTTTAGAATTTTGCCAAGTTATTCCCCACATCAGACTGCTTCTCTGGAACTCAAACATTCCACAGGCTTGAAAGGTTATCGTTCTCATTAAGCCCAGCTGCGGGTGGCAGCGCGTTGCTTCATGACAGCGTAAACCGTTCGTTTCACTGACGCCGCCAATGAACGAGTGGTGTTTTATCTAAGCAAAGACTGGAGTCCCCTGCAAAACTCGGGTTATTTGGAACTGCAAGAAAATATTCACATCAGTCACAACACCATTTATCAGCATATCTGGGCTGATAAACGAGCGGGAGGCGCGCTGTATCCTCGTTTGCGCTGGTCGCACAAAAAGAAACCCAAGCGCTACAGCAACTGAGACCGACGCAGACAAATCCCCAATCGGATTAGCATTGAGCAACGTCCCGCTGTGGTGGATCAAAAGCTTCGACAGTGTGATTGGGAGCTGGACACCATCATCGGTGCCAATCATCACTGCGCCATGGTGTCCGCTCTCGAGCGCAAGTCACAATTCATTTGCCTCAAACTGGTGACACATAAAACCGCCGAGTTAGTGACTGCCGCCATTATCGATAAGCTGGCTGGCCTCAAGCATAAGGTGCATACCTTAACCGTCGATAATGGGAAAGAGTTTGCTTTACATCACCAATTGGCAACCGCATTGGAGGCGTCGGTATATTTCGCCCATCCTTATCGTTCTTAGGAACGCGGCCTGAATGAAAACATCAATGGTCCCATTCGACATTTTTTTACAACGAACCATGATTTTTTGATCGATCACCGAACAAGACATTTTCTTTGTTGAAAATCGACCGAATAATCGACTCAGAAAATCATTCAATTTCAAAGCAACCAATGAAATTTTTTAATTCATCGGTTGCTCTTGGGACTTGAATCCACCTAGTATAAAAAAAGAGTTGACATTCAACTCAACATTTTGTATATTTAACGTCGCTTGATGAAATTTTAATTAACTGATCCATCGGGGGGCACCGCATGAATCAGACATTTGGAGAACTGTTACGAAGCATCCGCCGATCGAAGGGAATGAGCCAGCGGGAGTTGGCCGATCGGATTGCTGTCGATTTTTCCTACATCAGCAAATTGGAGAACGACCGCATTCCGCCGCCAGCCGCTGATACCATCGTCAAAATATGCCAGGTATTGGGAGTCCAACCAGAATTGCTGCTCTCCCTGACGGGAAAACTTCCCAGCGAGATCAAAGAGCTAATCGGTTCCAACCCCAAAGCGCTGGAGTTTCTCCGAAAAGCCCATGCGATGAATCTCGATGAAAAAGACTGGGATGAATTGCATGCCAAACTTGCCTCGCTGCGTTAGCATCAGCGGTTGGCCGATCCAATGGTAAGCCACCCAGAACCGTCCAGGTTTGGCATTTATTATTTCGTCCTTGACCAGCTACAACGCCAGTCGGGACAAATAAGAATGTTCACTATTGAGGTGGATCATGAGTGATCATTGGATTTCGTATCAGAGTTTTGTTAAGAATCAGCAACTGCTGGAAGCCATCAACACCCTATCGATACATACGAAATTGAAATTAGCTGGCGATGCCGACAGTGGACGATCCCAAGAGGTCGAACAAGCAAAACAGCAAATCGCTCATTTCATCACGACGTTTGATCAATTGATCCAAAAAAATAATGATGATCAAACACTTCATGGCGCCGACGAGCGATTGCGACAACTGCTGCAAGATTTCTATTCAGCCAGAAGGGACAATCAGAAATTTCGTTCTCAGTTCTTTACGAAATCACCATCTCAAATTCTCAAGCTGATGGCTTCAGATAAAACTGAAGATGAAGAAGCCCTGGTCGAATGCTTAAGAGAGCTAAGGTTGTTGATCGAGCAACATGTTCATGCTGATACCACTGCCATCCTGGGGGAATTTTAATGCGGGAGATACTGGAGCAAGCCAATTTAGCCCTGTTAGCCGAAATCGATTTACTGATCGCTGCTTTGCCCGATAAAAGTTCGATCGCTCCGGAATTAGCCACCTATTATGACCAAATTGAAGCCTCATGTCAGTGCTTGCGCCAGAAAGTGCGTCAGTCATTGAAAGATTTAAGCAGGGGAAAAGACAATATCCTCGTCGATATTCTCAGCAATACCCAGACTCACACCCGTGAATTTCATCTCTATAATTATCGCTTGGTCACGCCATTGCGGCGCTATCGTGAGTCGGATTTGCTCTGCTTGAAACTGATCCACTGGCTACATCAGATGCATCCGAAGACCCGTATGATACCTGGCGCTTTTTGCGATGGCGATATTGGGATTTATCCCTCCATAGGCTATCCCATCACTTATTTCATGCCAACGTCTGCGCAGTACGGTTTGCTCTATTTGCCGCTGTTCTTTCATGAATTCGGCCATCTGCTCTACGCCTGTCATGAACCTGAGATGAACCAATTGGTATTTGACTTGCAAAATGAAATTGATTCTATCATCAAGCAGGAGATGGTCAATCAAGGGGCCAAAGGTCCTAAAAATGCCCAAAAGCGCAAAGTAATTGTCCAAACCTGGTTCACCTGGACCCAGGAACTTTTCTGCGATGCGGTGGGATTTCAGATCGGGGGACTGAGTTATATTTACGCTTTTTCGATGTATCTGAAGATGTGGGGCATCGATCGGTTTCATCTCCCCATTGAACGATTGACCACAAGCACCCATCCACTCACTTGGTTTCGCATCAAATTTTTGGCGGAATTTCTCCAAGCCGCTGGCAATGAGAAGGTTGCGGAATGGCTGACCGCAGAGTGGCAGGCGATCGCCGATGCTCTTGCTGTGAACGAGGATTATTTTGGCTTTTATCAGGACGATTTTAAACCGCCAATTATGGAAACGCTGCGCAGTATGCTGGAAGAAGCTGCGCCGCTCCTCTACAGCCAACACGAATTTGATGCATACCAGCCGTGCCCATCCCCGATTGATGTGTTGAATTGGGCCTGGCAAAAATTTTATGAAGACCCCAATGGCTATCCGCAATGGGAAAAGCAAGCAGTTTCGACTTTTCTCAGCACGTTTGATGCGGTATACCATCCCACCGCCGCAAAATGACCTCAGAATGATTGGGCAGCAAATTTATTTTGGGGAGAATTATTTGGAGCAGGATGATTTATAGCAAGATAATTTTAAACAGGGCAATTGAAATCACTCTGCTGTCAATTATCCTGCTATTCGAGTTAATCTAACTTTAATTTTTGGGACGGAATTATTTTTAGCAGGATGATTTGTGTTAGGATGATTTATAGCAGGATAATTTTAAACAAGGCAATTGAAAACTTTCTGCTGTCAATTATCCTGCTATGAATAAGTTCTGCTGGCAATTTTCTTTCAGAAAGAAACTTCAAAAAATTACACATTGAACCGAATGCTCAGAATATCGCCATCCTGAACGATGTAATCTTTGCCTTCCAGCCGAAAAGCGCCGTTGCTTTTCACGGCTTTTTCCGAGCCCGCTTTGATGAGGTCAATGTAATTGAAGCACTCAGCACGGATGAATCCCCGCATCAGATCGGTGTGGATAACGCCCGCAGCTTGCAGCGCTGTCGAGCCTTTGCGGATGCTCCAGGCTCGCACCTCATCTGAACCAACCGTGAAAAAGCTGATATACCCCAGCATGTCATAGGCAAATTTGGTCAACCGATCTCGGGCCGACTGCTCGATCCCCATCTCTGCCATGAATAGCCGCATATCCGACTCATTATCGAACTGCGCCAGCTCCATTTCGAATTTCCCTGCAAATTCGATCACATCATGGGACTTTTGGATGGATTGAATCAATCCGTTCCCTTTGCCAAAATTTTCTTCGCCCGAATTCAGGATCACCAGCAAGGGCTTGAGCGTCAGATACTGGTAGCCTCGAATGACCTTCAGCTCGTCCTGGCTCAATTCCAGCGTGCGGATAGGCTTGCTGTCAGTCAAATGATCGTGGATCCTTTGCAAGGTCTTTTGCTCGAACAGCAGCTCGTTAGTCTTCTTTCCACGGGAAAGCTGATGGGCGATCCGCTCCAATCTCGTTTCTGTGAAGACCAGATCGAACAACAACAGTTCATCGCTGATCAATTCTATATCCTTCAAAGGTGACGAATGGCCATTTAATTCATCTTTGAAATTTTTGACCACCAGTGCCAGTGCATCGGTGGTCTTCACCAGATTCAATAATTCGGGCGAAAAAGCCCCATCCTTGGCTGAACCGCTGGACAGACCGATGAAATCGATCAGTTCTATCGTCGCAAATGTTGTCTTTTGCGGTCGATACATTTCGGAGAGCGTTCGCACCCGTTCGTCGCCAACTTCCACCACGGCAATATTGGGCTCGGCCTTGGCCGCCACAAAGTTGTGCACCTCGGCCTGCGAACGGGTGAGGGCATTGAAAATCGTTGTCTTGCCAGAATGTTGCAATCCAATTAAACCAAGCTTCATAACACAAAACCCATGTTGAAACCAATTACCGTTTTATCCCAATTTTCAATTTTGAATTTTATCCAGAAAATCAAATTTTTTGATAGAAAATCATGCATTATTCGCTCCACCGATCATGAAGTTCCCAGCTTTTTGAATTTTTTTTCTTGGCTCAAAATTCTTCATTCGAGAAATCATTCAAGTGAGAATGACGATTATCTAAAACGACGATTCATGGATGGGATGTTATTGCATGGGAATTCAGCCATCCTACATTGCGTTACCTTGCAAAATAAGAAATAGACTTTCCTTAACTACTTTGTGTTGCAAAAATGGAAATCAAAAGAAACGATGTCATTCCTGCGAATGCAGGAATCTATTTTTTAACTGATGCTTAAGTCAACCAAAAGTGAGATGCCTGCATGGGCAGGCATGACAATATATCGTGTTTTGATAATTCTGAAACAAGAACTTATTAGGATTGATGGTCAAGCATTCTTATTTTATTCTTTCGGCTAAATTTTTAAGCAATGAATTTCGCAGGTAGGTTCGTTTTTTAAACAATAGAGGGGAATGCTCTGGTATTTGGATATGGCGCCAACCTTAGTTAAGCTTTATCACTTCTGAATCACCGATGGAACTGATAGCGATCTGGTCAAATTTCTGTGATCCTGCAATTCTGAAGCAAATTTTTATCAAGAGCCGTCTTTGCCGAATGAATTGGTTCAATTAAACTGGCTCTGGAGTGAAGCGCTTCAGCCGCAATGCATTGGAGACGACAGTGACGCTGCTTGCGGCCATGGCAGCGGCTGCAATCATCGGATTCAGCAGTAGGCCAAAAAATGGATAGAGGACACCAGCGGCAATGGGTATCCCTAGCGTATTATAGATGAATGATCCAAATAGGTTCTGCTTAATGTTGCGCATGGTAGCATAGCTGAGTTGAATCGCTGTGATCACAGTGGTCAATGTGCCCTTCATCAGGGCGATGTCCCCCGCTTCCATAGCGATGTCTGTTCCCGTTCCCATAGCAATCCCAACATCTGCCTGGGCCAGTGCTGGAGCATCGTTGATCCCATCGCCGACCATCGCAACGATTTTCCCCTCCTGCTGGAGAGACTTCACTTGTCCAGCTTTTTCATCAGGCAAAACTTCGGATAATATGCGAGAAATTCCCAATTGGCGTCCAATAGCTTCTGCAGTTTTTCGATTATCTCCAGTCATTAACACCACCTCCAGTCCCATTTCCTGCAATTTTCGGATGGCTCTTGGCGATTCTTGTTTAATTGGATCGGCAATAGCGATGAGCCCAATGATTTTATTATTCAGCGCAATCCCGATCGGGGTTTTCCCTTCTTCGGCCAACGCAGCAGTCTTCGCCTCAATTTCAGCGAACTCCAAGCCGCGATCTTTCATAAACGCTAAATTTCCCAACAGCACTCGATCGCCATTGACCTCTGCCTCGATACCGAATCCAGGTAGAGCCGTAAAATGATCCACAGGAGTTAATTTTAATCCCTTCTGTTTTGCCGAGCCAATTATCGCTCCAGCGAGTGGATGTTCCGAGCCTTGCTCAGCAGAAGCGGCCAGTCGTAACAGTTCATCAGGGTCAAAATGGTTTATAGCTATCGTATCGGTTACGCTTGGTTTGCCGAGTGTCACCGTGCCGGTTTTATCAAAGATAATTGTATCGACTTTATGTGCGTTCTCCAGCGCTTCGGCATTTTTGATTAAAATACCCAGTTCGGCCCCTTTCCCGGTCCCGACCATGATGGAGGTAGGTGTCGCCAAACCCAAGGCGCAGGGACAGGCGATGATCAATACTGTCACGAATGTGACGAGGGCGTAGATCAATTTCGGCTCTGGTCCAAATCGCCACCAAATAAAAAAAGCTAAAATTGCGATGCCAATGACCACGGGCACGAAGATACTTGCGACGAAATCCGCCAGGCGTTGGATTGGAGCTTTGGAGCCCTGGGCTTCTTGGACGAGCCGAATAATTTGCGCGAGCACTGTGTCCTTACCAACTTTGGTCGCTCTGAACTGAAAAGAGCCAGTTTTGTTGATCGTGGCGCCGATCACCGTGTCCCCAATCGATTTCTTGACTGGCAATGCTTCTCCAGTGAGCATCGACTCGTCCACAGCAGAACTACCAGCCACCACTCGACCGTCCACGGGAATACGCTCACCAGGCCGAACAAGGACCAGATCTCCCACCTGAACCTGTTCGATCGGAAGGTCAATTTCTTGTCCATTTCGAAACACCCGAGCAGTTTTCGGTTGCAAACCCATGAGCTTTTTGATCGCCTCGGAAGTACGGCCCTTTGCCCGGGCCTCTAACAATCGGCCGAATAAAATGAGCGTTATTATTACAGCGGTTGTGTCGTAATAGACATGCTGCAAATCGCTTGGCAGAAAATTCGGGAAAAAGGTGGCCACAGTTGAATAAATATAAGCTGCCCCAGTGCCGAGAGCGATCAGGGTATTCATGTCAGCCGTACCATGCCGCAAGGCTTTCCATGCGCCGAAGAAAAATTGTCTGCCCGACATGATCAGCACTAATGTGGTCAGCGCAAACAAGATGATCCATAGCGGCTGTTGTGGGACGACTTTCAAGTGACTCACCATATCTGCCATCGACCCGATCATGATGATGGAGGTCAACACGGTGCTAAAAATCAGTTGTCGCAACTGCTTTCGGTATCGCTCCTCTCGGATCCTCCGATCCCAATCCGCACTGAACTCCTCACGGATCGCCTCGGCCTCATACCCGGCGTCGGCGACCGCAGCTCTCAGCCGTTCGATATCGGCCGCTCTTGGCTCCAGGGTAATTGTCGCCCGTTCGGTGCCAAGATTGACCACCGCATCAACGACGCCATCCACGCTTTTCAGCGCCGTTTCTACCCGACGCACGCAAGCTGCGCAGGTCATTCCTTTTATAGCCAATTCGATTTTTTCTGATTTCATATCTCACTCATCAATAAAAGCTTCTCCCAGCATTGAGCAATTAGCAAAGCATTCCCAATACTTAAAAATTTCCCTTGACTTTTTCGTCAAACCGGTTTATAATGCAACTAAATTTTTTCAAATTTGATCCTTGAAAATTTTATGCCGAAAATTTCTCTAAGATGAAACCATTTTCGCGAAGACAACTTAAGCGCGAATTCAGTGCTCGCTGTTTCTTCCAGTGATTGGCCAAATTCCCGAAATTAATTATTGTCCCAAATCACTCATTTCGCCAATCAATCGAATATAGCTAAGCATTGTCTTGAGCCTGGTGGCTCTTTTCTTTAGCTCTATTAAATGCGGAGCAGATCGCAAAATGGACAACGAATCAATTCATCCAATCAATCCCAAGAGGTGAACAATGAAACGCTCAACCCGTTCTCAACTTAACACTGCTTTTCTTTTTTTCACATCGTTTCTTTTCACGCTGATCTGGGCAGGATGTTCATTTCAACATGCCCAGCGCCAACATATAGTCCCCCCAAAAGCGAAGCAAATTCCCAAAGAGCTCACCATCCATGGCCACACGCGTATCGACAAATATTTCTGGTTGCGCGAGCGAGAAAACCCTGAGGTAATTACTTACCTTCAGGCAGAAAACGATTATAAAGATGCGGTACTCAAGCATACAAAAAAGCTGCAAGAAAAGCTATATAAAGAAATCATCGGCCGATTTAAACAGACCGACATGTCCGTTCCTTACAGGGACAATGGCTATTATTACTATATCCGCTACGAAGAGGGCCAAGAACATCCGATCTACTGCCGCAAGAAAGGGAGCCTTGAAGCGCAAGAAGAGATCATGCTGAACGTCAACGAAATGGCGAAAGGACATGATTTTTACCAGGTGGTGGGACTCAGCGTCAGCGATGATAATAAATTTCTTGCCTTCGGCGTCGATACGGTGAGTCGACGGAAATATACGATTTACTTTAAGAATTTGGAGACAAACGAGCTTTTGCCAGATGCGCTTCCCAACACCTCTGGTGGGGCTGCTTGGGCGAGCGATAACAAGACTGTTTTCTATGCCACCAAAGATTCGACCCTACGGCCCTTTAAGATCATGCGCCATATCTTGGGAACGGATCCAGCTGAAGACGCCGAAGTCTTCCATGAAAAAGACAGCACATTCAGTACCTATGTCTATAGATCGAAATCAAAAAAATATATCTTGATCAACTCGACCAGCACGTTATCAACTGAATATCGCTATCTGGAGGCTGATGATCCCACAGGCCTATTCACGATCTTCAATCCTCGGGAACGAGATCACGAATATAGCATCGAACATTTTGAGGACAAGTTTTATATCGTGACCAATTGGAACGCCAAAAATTTCCGCTTGATGGAGACACCCGTCGGAAACACGAACAAGAAGTATTGGCGCGAGGTAATTCCGCATCGGAATGATGTTTTGCTGGAAGATATTGAGGTGTTCAAGAATTATTTAGCCATTGGCGAGCGGAAAAATGGTCTGCGACAGATCCGCGTCGTTGATCAAACCGATGGGACGGAACATTATCTGGATTTCGGCGAGCCCGCTTATACAGCCTATGCGTCGATCAATCCCGAATTCGACACTGAGCTGTTGCGCTATGGTTATACCTCGCTTACTACCCCGAATTCGACTTACGATTACAACATGCGAACCCGAGAAAAGACGTTGCTGAAACAAGAAGAAGTTTTGGGCGGTTTCGATCCGAAAAATTATAAAACTGAACGGCTTTATGCAACGGCGAAGGACAGCGTGAAAATTCCAATTTCGTTGGTCTATCGGGTTGGCCTGGTGAAAGATGGCAACAATCCGTTGCTGCTCTATGGGTATGGTTCTTATGGCGCGAGCACAGATGCCAGTTTCAGCTCGGTGAGACTGAGCCTGTTAGATCGCGGATTTGTTTATGCCATCGCGCATATTCGCGGCGGTCAGGAGATGGGACGACAGTGGTATGAGGACGGCAAGCTGCTGAAAAAGAAAAATACGTTTACCGATTTCATCGCCTGCGCAGAGTGTTTGATCGCCGAAAAATTCACCAATCCTGAAAAATTGTTCGCAATGGGAGGCAGCGCGGGAGGCTTGCTCATCGGCGCGGTGGTCAATATGCGTCCCGATCTATTTAAAGGTGTCATCGCCGCAGTGCCTTGGGTCGATGTGGTAACCACTATGCTCGACGAGTCCATTCCGCTGACCACCAATGAGTTCGACGAATGGGGCAATCCCAAACAGAAAGAATATTACGATTACATGTTATCCTATTCGCCTTATGACAACGTGGTCGCCCAAAATTATCCCAATATGTTCGTCACCACCGGTCTGCACGATTCTCAGGTGCAATATTGGGAGCCAGCCAAGTGGGTGGCAAAGCTGCGTGAATTGAAGACCGATAACAATATTCTCGTACTGCATACCGATATGAAAGCGGGTCATGGCGGCAAAGCAGGCCGCTTCGAGCGCCATCGGCTGACAGCAATGGAATATGCGTTCATGTTGGATTTGCTGGGGATTAGAGATTAATCAATTGAACTATAAGGCAAGTTGTTAACCTGCCTCAAGAATTGTAGGACAGGTTGCCATCCTGTCTCTTAAACTGTAGGAGAGGTTGCCAACCTGTCCCACAGAATAGCGGAGAGATATCATGTCGAAAAAGGCAATTGTAATTTTATCGCTCATTTTCTTATTCATCCCAGGCCTGATGTTTTCACAGGGCAACTCCGTTTTCAATGGTCAATGGACCCTCCTTCCAGAGAAAAGCAGCGAGATTGGCCTTTATGGGACGTTGTCGATCGATTTCGCCATCGCGGATCAATCGATCACCCTCATCCAGAAATGGGGTACTAGCCGCAGCTTTTCGGATACGATTCAAATCAATGCCGATGGTATCGCGCGGGACTTTCCTATTCGCGATCGCGTATTTCCCACCAACGTGTTCATGGGATTAGCCATGCCAGTTGGTGGCAAGCGGCAGATCAAAGCCTGGTGGGAAAACGATGGTGCACTTTTGAAACTAAGCTACCGCTACGAAATCCGTGGCTCACAGGGCTACAAGCCAATGATAGAAACCCATAGCTACCAGCTTATTGAAGGTGGCGAAGTGTTGCTCTACCGCATCGAGCGATCGACGCGGCCATCAGGCTCGCCGTTGCAATATCAACTCAAGCGCGCTGGCACGAAGCAAGCCTATTTCATGCGGATCAAAGATGAATGGGAAGTAGCTGGCAGTCTGGACCGAAACGCGCTGCTATTGAGCATCCAAGGGAACGCCAACCGTTCTGGCCCCAATCTCTATTTCATCTATCCTGAAAATTGGCCGTTCGTCTACACTGCATCGTTATTCGATTATTATCGACATAGACGCAATTTCACCTTTACAGAGCTATCGAGCATCGAGCAGGCGCTGAACCTTTTCAAAGACCATCTCAAAGGCTATGTGGTATGGGATAAATCGGTGCGGACGTCGCTGATCGTTGCCTTTACTGTGGCCGGTTTAGATAGCGCTGTGGTAGTCAGTTCTGAATTGATCCCAATGGTTGAAAATGCCGGTTTGAAGATGATCGAGGATTTTCGGGGAAGATTCGTTGGTCAGAGCGATTATCAAATTTATAGTTGGGCCTATGATCAATACTGGCCTCGATGCAACAAAGAATTCATCGTCTGGCTGGGCGGCGATGCTGGCAAAATCATGAAACCAGGGGTGGCCGATTGGGGTATTTACAAGCAGGTCTTCTTTCAGGATTTATCTACCAGGGAAAGCGACACGCTCGAATACAAGCTGGCTTGCCGCTTGCTCAGCGAGATGAAACCTGGCTCGATCGTTATGGGTTGGCATTCTTACGCCAAAGATCGGGAGCGCGACCATGTGAAATTGACCTCTAAATATGGCCATGTGGTCGAGGGCCTCCATACCCTGCCCAATTTCAGCTTTGATCATCAAATCCCGTTTGCACCAGGGTTCAAGATCAAAAACAATCATCATATCGTCCCTGGAAAAATTTACAGACCAAAAAACAAAGTTTATATCACTTGTATTCAATCTGACGGGATGGGCATTGGTGCCTGGCTGCGCCCAGGTCGAGGCGAAATCCCCTACGCCTGGGAGATGATTATGAATTATGTCTGGCTAGCGCCCGTTCTTTTGGAATATTTCTACACTATGGCCACGCCGAACGATTACTTTATCGGCTGCCTCTCTGGGCCAGGTTATATGTACCCCAAGGCCGTCCCCCCTGAATTATTGCCTGGCTTGCTTCGGAGGGCGAACGACCTGATGAAGCAGCTCGACCTCCGCGTGTTCGAGATAATGGATTATTCAGAGGGCGCCACAGTTGAAGGAAATACCGAATTGACTCGTCGGGTCGTCGATGCTTACTACGAAAATATGCCCGAAGCCATCGGCTTTGTCAATGGGTACGCGCCAGCATATACTTTCACCTGCCGCGATGGTCGGCCACTCATCTCGTATGACTATTACCTCTCCCCCACAATACCCGAGAGCGAGGCCGTCGCCGATCTTCAGGAATTGGCCAGGGTTAATTCAGCTCGGCCGTATTTCCTTTTGGTCCATGTCCGCGAGTCCAGCGATGTGAAACGTGTGAAAGGTATTCTCGATAAATTGGGCTCCGAATTCGAAGTGGTGCCTTTGGATATCTTCATGAAACTTGCAGGAAACCAGCCCACCTTCAAAGAACGATTTTTAGAATAACCTGTGGGGCAGGATGGCATCCTGCCCTGCCCTTCATTACAATTATTTCAATTGACTATCAGCTTTAAATTCCTTACTTTTGCAGCCAATGTCTGACTCTTCCATGGAAATGGAATCCACAGAAATGTACATCAAGAAGTTACTGAGGATTTTATTTTGATTATCAAAAAGCAGATAGCTTACCAGGGACATTCAGGGAGAATGTTACTTTAAAAGAAACGTGTGCACCATGAACTGCAATCAACTCGATGAAAAAAGAAACAACTGGAGCGCTGCCCTCACGCTGGTCGGCATGATCGTTACTTACACGATCGTCATCGGCACCTGGTCAGTAAACCGATATGTGAGTTTCAATGCCACATTGTGGGATATGGGCATCATGCTCCAGGCAATCTGGAACACGGCTCATGGCAAAATTCTCCATGAAACCGTCAACCTCGGATTTTCGGCGTCACGACTGGCAGTGGCTCACTGGGAGATCATTTACCTTCCCTTGGCGTTCATTTATCGGATCATTCCTTCAACTTCCCTGTTGCTCTATCTTCAAGCGCTCACTTTGGCCTGTGGTACAATCCCGATCTATCGATTTGCCTCTAAAAAATTCGCATCGCCAGTGGCAGCAGTATTCTTCGCGCTTGCTTATTTATTCTATCCAGCTTTGCATGGAGCCAATCTTTTCGATCTGCATGGGTTAACCCTGGCTACTCCTTTCTTGTTATTCACTTTTTATTATCTCGATCAATCAAAAATATCTTTGACGCTTTTCTTTGCCGGTTTGAGTTTGGTCTGCCGCGAAGATGTAGCCTTGGCCATTTTTTCTTTGGGCCTATTTGCCTGGATCCGAAAAAGGAATTTGCGCATCGCGATCCCTTTGCTGCTGCTCAGCGCTGGCTGGCTGACCGTTTTTTTCCTGCGATTTCAATTCATCGGAGCGCCAGAGCTGGCCCAGACCACGAGCATGGTCCCGAACTGGGAACACCTGACATTGACACATCTGGTTCGTTCGCCCATACAAACTTTTTCATCCATTGTTCAATTGCTATTGTCTCAAGAAAATGTCAAATACTTGGCGAAATTGGTCTTGCCAGTCATCGGCTTGTGCTTCCTATCGTTTGACGTTCTGCTCATTGCAGCGCCGACGTTGCTTTTAAACCTGATGAGCCGATGGCCGCAGATGCATCAGATCGAATATCATTATACCGCTACCATCACGCCGTTCATCTTTTTGGCAGCCATCAGCGGACTGGCCAATTTAAGTCAGCGACTGAACAGATCATTTCATCATCATAAGCTGAGAGTGACTCTCGCGTTCAGCATTGCAATCGCATTGGCCTCGATCGTTTCCACCACCCAATTTTCAATCTTGCGCCTCAATAAAACATGGCAGGTGACTGAGAGCCATCGCAAATTATCTCAGCGGCTTCATGCTATCCCTGCTCATCTTTCGGTCTCTACCACTGCTCGCGCAGGATCCCATCTGGCCAACCGGCGCGAACTCTATCACTTTCCCGAGCGCAGTTCCGAAGCTGACATCGTGGTGCTGGAGTTCAATCGGCCCGATGTCGAAATCAAAAACCTGGTGGGCACCGCCCGAATCCGCAGACTCCCTGCAATGAACCATTGGACTCGCGCCGCACTTGAGGACACATCGTTGCATGTGCTCTGGGTCGAAGATAACGTTTATTGCCTCCAGAGATTATCGAATCGCTCGGAGCTTGCCGAGCAATTTTTTGCCCTCGATACCGTGCCAGACGCAATGATTGCTGTTGATAGTTGCGTATTTGATGAAGGATTGGAATTCATTGGCTGGCAGCCGGTTTATATCGGCAAACAACAAGCGCATTTTATGCTCTACTGGAAGAAATCAAAACCACTTGCTCCAACAGCCAAGCTCAGTTATTATCTGAAGCTTCCAGATACGCTTCAGAGTATCCCTGATCAGCCCCTTGTTACTCGCATGCCTTTGGCGAATTGGCCAACTGAAAAAATCATCGCCGATCACTTGTTCATCGATCGACCTAAAAATCCAGAGGCAAAGATATGCTCGATAATCGCGTCGCTTTCCCTCAGCAACCCATCGCGACAGCACTATCTGTTCGATTTCAATTTTCACTGAGGAAATATCGACTCAAACTTCATTCGGTCATTATCCAGCTTGCCCAATCGTGAAGTAGCAAAATCGCCAGTCTTCCAGTTGCCTGATTCCCCACAAGACCAATTTCCCATTCACCAACTCTCCCAATCGCCCAAAAAAGACTTGCTTTTTAACCGAATTGTTCTAAATTAGTAGGCGATTTTTTGGACCAGCACAGGGAATTTCAATGAAGATCAGCGGCTTCTCGTTTGTGAGAAATGGGATTAAATTGTATTATCCAGTGGTCGAATCGATACGATCCATTTTGCCCATCGTCGATGAATTCGTGATTGCGGTCGGCCAAGGGGATCCTGATGATACCACCCGGGAACAGATTTTGGCAATTGGGGATCCAAAAATCAAAATCATCGATACGGTTTGGGAAGAACGATATTTCACCAAAGGTGTGATCAACGCGATCCAGACCAATATTGCCAAGGCTGCTTGTAATGGGGATTGGCTTTTTTATTTGCAAGCGGATGAGGTGGTTCATGAACGCTACTTGCCGATTATTCAGGCCCGCTGTGAGGAACTGCTGAACAACAAAGACGTTGAAGGTCTATTATTTCGCTATAAGCATTTTTGGGGGGATTACGATCATTATCAATCGAGTCATGGCTGGTATCCGTACGAGATCCGAATCATCCGCAACCGGCCCGACATATATTCCTGGCAGAGCGCGCAGTCATTTCGCCGATTCGATTATTATGATAATCCACGTCAGGAACGCGGACATCACAAATTGAAAGTCGCTAAGGTCGATGCCGAAATTTACCACTACGGCTGGGTTCGGCCGCCTCGTCTCATGCAGAATAAAAGACGAGCACTGGACTCAGTGCACTGGGGATCGAAACGCGCTCGGGATTATTATGAGAAAGTTCCTAAGGAATTTGACTATGGTCCGTTAAATCGTCTGGCGGTTTTCAAAGGAACTCATCCCAAAGTAATGTTGGATCGGATTGCCCAAATGGATTGGAAGGACAAATTGCAATATTCGGGCCCGCCCAATCCTTATCGCGCACCGCACAAACATGAGCGATTGAAATATCGGTTGCTGTCCTGGATCGAACAGCACTTGATGGGAGGTCGGCAGATTGGAGGGTTTCAAAATTATCATTTGTTGAGAGTTTGATGCTTCGCTTTGAGGTCACGTTTTGCCATATAGTGTCTAAAGCAATTTTGCGACCTTCAGGCTAAATTTAGCCCCAAATTACGACTCGGGAAAAGCTTGGTTGTGGTGATTTGCAACTTCGTTAAATGCCAAAAAAGCTAATGGAATCTATTATTGATTTTTGGGTATTGGATCATGGACCAGCAATTTTGTAAGATCATGGTAGGGCGATAAGGAGGCTCTTGATTGAAAATTTCGGTTATTATCACAATCTATAACCGTGCTCATCTATTAACGAAATGCTTATGGTCGCTAAGGTTTCAAACTCTCGTACCTCACGAATTGATCCTCACAGATGATGGTTCGGAGGAAGACATTTTGGGGCCTATTCAAAGCATTATTCGCGGCTTTAGCTTCTCAGTAAAATATGTCAGTCAGAAACACCAGGGGTTTCGATTGGCAAAATGTCGAAACAATGGGGCAAGACATGCAACAGGCGATTATTTCATTTTTATCGACCAAGATATTGTTTTGAATCGATCCTTTTTGGAGATTTGTGTGAAGGAACGCCGCGAGCGCCGATTTTGTGTCTCATATCCGGTGCGCTTGACCGCTGATCAGAGCCAATTGGTGACGCCAGAGCTGATTGAGCGAGGGGATTGGCAAGGAATTGTCACAGAAGCTCAGCGGCAAAAAATAAAAAGGCAATATGTCAAGGATAAATTTTATCAGATCATTCGGTCATTGCATTTGCTGCATCGAGGTCCAAAACTGCGCGGAGGTGCAGTAGCCATCAATCGCGATGACTTTGTGGCGATCAACGGTTACGATGAAAATTACCAAGGCTGGGGCAACGAAGATGACGATTTGGGGCGCCGGCTATATGCTGCTGGTATTCGTGGAAAAAATCCATTTTGCAATGAATTCCCATTGCATCTATTTCATGCCCCCCATCATCAGAACGGCACGCGCGTGAATTTGACATATTATAGGCAGCGCATCAACGCCATTAATCGTGGGGAGTTTCGCTGCCAATATGGACTCGATAATCCTTTGGGGAATGAGGAATTGGTCATTCGGAATCTTAACTAAATTTTAGGCAGTCACTGGACGGTCGCTTGTCGCGGCCGGTCAGTTATAATATCTGTTATCGTTCTGAGAGCTTGGTTTGCCCATGTCCGAAAAACTATCAGTCGCCATCATCACAAAAAATGAAGAAAATAACATCGAGCGCTGTCTGAAATCGGTACAATGGGCGGATGAGATCGTGGTGGTTGACAATGGCTCGACCGATCGGACGCCCGAAATCTGTCGGCAATACGCGACAAAGGTGATCTCTCAGCCCGAATGGCTGGGCTTTGGGCCGCTCAAACAATTGGCAGTCAACGCTGCCTCTCATGATTGGATTTTATCAATTGATTCGGATGAAGAAGTGAGCTTAGGTTTGCAATCGGAAATTCGAAAGATTTTGCAGCAGCCCAAGTTTCTTGGCTATCGTATCAAGCGCCAGTCCTTTTACCTGGGCCAGCCAATTCGATTCTGCGGTTGGCAACGGGATTATCCGTTGCGGTTGTTCGATCGCCGCTATGGCAATTTCAACGACAGCATCGTCCATGAATCGGTGAGTGTGAATGGCTCAGTAGCAAAAATTGAACAACCGATTTTGCACTACACTTATCCGACCATTCGCTCTCATATCGACCGAATGAATCGTTACACCGAATTGGGTTTGATCAAACTCATGGCACAGCATCGATCCTCCTCGCTTTTCGGCGCAGTGGCACGGGGCGTGGTCAAATTTATCAAGATGTACTTTTTGCAGCAGGGTTTTCGGGACGGTCGAATCGGGTTCGTTCTTTGCTATAATTCAGCGTTCGGCGTTTATCTAAAATATTTGAAGCTATGGGAAAATCAGCGATAAGGGTTTTGCATCTCGACACGGAACTGAACTGGCGGGGAGGCCAACAACAAGCTGCTTATCTTATTGAAGCCATGCATCGCAGCGGCTATGCCACTGCCATGGTTGGAGGGCCAAATTCAGCGATAGGTCAGTTCTGCCAGAACAAGGGAATTCCTTTTTTCCCGCTGCGCATCTTAGGAGAAGGAGATGTTATCGCAGGTCGCCGAGTTGCAGCATTGTGTCGACGTCATGGCTTTCGTATCTTGCATTTGCATTCGAGCCACGCCCTAAGCATCGGTTTGTGGGCCAAACTGTTTTTGCGATCGCTGAAACTGATCGCCGTTCGCAGGGTGGATTTTCATATTCAGCGGAATTGGCTCAGCCGGCTTAAATACCGGCATCGTTGGTTGGATCGCATCGTCTGTATTTCAGAAGCTATTCGCCAAGTTCTACTCCAAGATGGCATACCCAGCGATAAGTTGGTGACCATCCACAGCGGCGTTGATCTCCATAAATTCGATCAGATAAAACCATCTGCTGATTTCCGAGCTCAATTTAACATCCCAGTCGACCACATGCTGATCGGAACAGTTGCAGCTATGGCTGGGCATAAGGATTATCCGACACTGCTCCGCGCAGCAAAGATCGTCTGCAATACCCTGGACCATGTCACCTTCTGTGCAGTGGGCGATGGATCACAACGGGATAAAATCCTCCAACTTCATCGGGAATTGGGCCTTGGCCAACGATTCGTTCTGCCAGGTTATCGCACGAACATCGGAGATTTTTTTAAGAATTTCGATATCTTTGTGCTGGCTTCCAAACAGGAAGGGCTGGGCACTTCACTCTTGGATGCGCAAGCACTTGGGTTGCCGGTCATCGCTTGCAGAAGTGGTGGCATTCCCGAAATCATTGAACACGGCTATAATGGTTGGTTGGTACCAGCACAAGATGAAACCGCTTTGGCAAGCGCGTTAATAACACTGATTAACGATCCAGCGCTTCGGATTGAGCTTGGAAAAAATGCCTTGCGTTCAGTTAAAAAATTCGATATCGCTATTACGGTCAAAAACAACCTGAAGCTCTATCAAACCCTGCTTTCGGAATGACCGTTGCTCGGATCGCTAAACTCTGCTTTAGTATTGAAAGGGACGAGGGATCGTTTGCTGCATCGAAACTTTAAAAGGGTGTTGGTTATTCAGACAGCGTTCTTAGGGGATGTAATTCTGATCACTCCCCTGCTCCGCGCTCTTAACACTGTTCTGCCGAATGCGCGGCTGGAGGTGCTCTTAATCCCTGAAACCAGCGCCGTGCTGAAATATAACCCCTACATCAGCGACATATTAGAATTTAATAAGCGCAAGCTAAGAAATAAAATTTCTTCTTTCGTCCGATTGATCTTTGAGATCCAAAAACGCCGATATGATTTGGCGATTTCAGTTCAAAGCTCCCTGACTTCGGCATTGATAATGGTATTGGGCCGCATTCCAGTTCGACTGGGTTTCTCACGACAAAAATTATTGACCCATTCGGTGCCTCATGTCAGTGGCATGCACAAAATTCAGAAGGTGTTGCGCTTAATTGAGCCATTCACCAGCCAAAAATTTGATATGCAAACCGAACTGCATTGGTCCTCAGCCGAGGACGCGCATGCTGATGAAATCATGGCGCCTCTGAAGGAGCGCCACCGGCCGATCATCGGAATCGCCCCCGGGTCGATCTGGTACACCAAACGCTGGTTGAAAGAATATTACGCCGAATTGGTAAAACGGCTTGAGCAAGAGCATATTCAATGCGTTTTAATCGGCGGAGCGGATGACCACGCGCTCTGCGATTTTATTCGTGCTGGCACAGATGCCGTAAATCTTGCTGGCGAATTAACGGTGCTGGAATCGGCTGCATTAATCGAACGGTGTGACCTGATGGTGACCAATGACAGCGCTCCCCTCCACATCGCCAATGCGGTGAAGACCGATGTGATCGCCATCTTCGGCCCCACCGTGACCAGTTTCGGTTTCTATCCATTTCGCGCAAGCGATCAGGTCATCGAGATCGAGCTGGACTGTCGGCCGTGCAGCTCGCATGGTGGGAAAAAATGTCCATTGAAACATCATCGCTGCATGAAGGAGATTTCACCAGAGATGGTCTTCAATGCTGTAAAGGCGAAGCTTCAGGATAAGGGGTTCTAAAGAAGTTGATATTTGAATTGTAATGTTGCCTATATCTGACTTCGGCACAACGATTATTTTGCAGGCATGAGAGTGTCACTTCTGCGAATCAAACTGAATAAGTTTCGGATGATTCGTGCTTGAACGAGAACTCACCTCATTGTCACTTCGGCCCGCCAGTTGCCGGGGAGAAATCTGTAGGTCTTAGAATCCTAATGCAACCAGATTCCTTACTTCGTTCGGAATATCATTTTTAATTCATATTTTCTGATTTCCGTATAGGCTTTCATTAATTTTCTTGAGGGACTAAGAGAGGAGATATTCATTGTCAAAAATCAAATTGCTTTTCAAGATCGGTTATGCTTATCACAAAGCTGCTTTTGATCCGATCATCGAATATCTGATGCATGATGAGAAATATGATATTTGGTTTTCATTGGATCAGGAGAAAAAACGCTATTTTATTTTTGATTTCCCATATCGCGATCGGATCATTGAGGAATGGCAGAAGCTCGGCTATCGGTTCACGAAAGAGACCCGCGGTTTCGACATCGTGATCACGGGTGATACCTTGCGCAACTCGCGTGCCTATGGCAAAACGTTACTGGTATTTGTCAATCATGGTACTGGCATCAAGACGATTTTGTATCGCAACCTGGCGCGTGTGCCGCATGATCGCTATCAGATCTTTGTGGAAGGACCGCATCGGGTCGAGTCGTTACTGAACTCCCCATCGCTCGGCAGAAACGAGGTGCATTTGGTTGGACTGCCCAAGTTGGATTTTTATTTTCAAGGACGCTATCGGGATAAGGCCGCCATTTTGCAGCGCTGGGGATTGAATCCGAATAAGCCAACGGTGTTGTTTGCACCAACTTATAAGCCAACCTGTTTATACCAGATCAAGGATGACATCTTTGAGCAAACTCGTGACTACAACTTGATCGTGAAATTGCACCCTTATAGCTGGATGGGCAAATATGCGCCGCATAAGCAACATCGGATCTACGAACGGAGGGTGAAAAAATATGATCATGCGGTGTTGCTCCCATTCGAGGAGTACAATATCGTACCCTATTACGCGGTAGCCGATGTGGTGCTCAGCGAAGCTTCCAGCACGGTATTTGATTTTCTGGCGCTGGAAAAATTTGGGATTGTGTTCGATTTGCCCTGCGATCGCCTGAAACATTCGGATGGGCAGGCGTTGCTGGAGATCGATAATCGTGAGTTTCTCAAAGGAGCCTTCGTGCATATCGACTCCGGGAAGCAGATCCGGGATGCGGTGGAACAATGTCTCCATCCCACAGCCGCCATGATCGAGGCTGCTAATGCCTATCGCGAACGCTTTTTTTACAAATTGGATGGTCATGCCACCGAACGATTGGTAAAAAAAATGGAGCAGCTTTATGAAGAGGGTGGACATGAAAACGATCCAGAGGAGGCATAGATGAAAGCGGTAATTGTGGCGGCGGGAATGGGGAGTCGACTCTGGGGCCAAAATGATCAGATACCGAAGACTCTCATGCCATTCAATAATAAAACGATTCTGGCGACGATCCTGCGTAACATCGCGGCCGCTGGGGTGCGGGAATTTGTCATTGTGGTCGGCTATCGCAAAGAGTTGATCGTCGAGTACCTTGCGGAGAACGATCACTTCGGTTATCAAATTGACCTGATCGAAAATCCAGAGTGGCAGCGAGGCAATGGCATTTCTGTGCTGGCGGCTGAACCAGCAGTAAATGGCCAGCCTTTTTTGCTTTCAATGTCCGATCATCTTGTATCGGTATCAGCGATTCATCAGATCGTCCGTCACTCCAGCTTGAAAAATTTGCTTTTAGTCGATCCCCGAATCGATGCTGTATTCGACTTGGATGATGCCACCAAAGTACGAGTGACTGGTCATCGCATCCTCGATATTGGAAAAGAAATTCAGCAGTACAATGGCATCGATTGTGGCGTATTCAAATTAACGCCTCGATTTTTCGAAGCGATGCGGGAGCGATTGAAATTGCAACAGGAATCGATCAGCGCCGCGATTCAAGGGCTGATCCAGAAAGATGATATGGAAGCCGTGTTTATGAAGCGGGATGATTTTTGGATCGACATTGATACGCCCGAAGCGTATCATCACGCGCTTCAAATTTTCGGGAAGTAAATTTTAGTGTCTGTCTGATGCGATTAATCCGGATAAATCCACAGCATCCCGAACCAGAGCTGATCGAACAAGCAGCTCAGGCAATCTTATCCGGTCAGGTGATCGGTTATCCAACGGAAACGGTGTACGGTCTTGGAGCCGATGCGTTCAATCCGGCAGCGATCGACCGCGTATTTCAGTTGAAAGGCCGTGACCGCTCACGACCTATTTTGGTGATCGCGGGGGATGTGAACCAAGTGAAACAACTGGTTCATTGGCCGGAGCTCGCCGAACGCCTGGCAGGACGATTTTGGCCAGGACCATTGACCATGGTGCTCCCAGCACGCCCGGGATTGCCCCCAGCATTGCTCAGCGCTGAAGGCAAGGTCGGCATTCGGATCCCAGCTCACACCATTTGTCTGGAACTTCTCCGGCAGTGTGGCGTTCCTATCACGTCAACCAGTGCCAACATATCGGGCCGGCCAAATCCCATCACTGCCAGTGATGTTATCAACTATTTTGGCGATCAACTTGACTTGATCATCGATGGCGGACCTTCCGTCTCCCCCATCGCCTCAACCGTAATAGGGATTAGCGGTGATCAACTGATTTTGCTGCGGGAGGGCGCAATTTCTAAATCAACCATTGAACATTTTATGCATCTCAAGATCCATGAAAGATAAAGAAAATACCACTTATACAATTTTGTTCGTTTGCTCTGGCAATAGTTGTCGCAGTCCCATGGCTGAAGGGCTTTTGAAAAAAAAACTCTACCCCATTTATAAAAGCAAAGTGCGGGTGGAATCGGCTGGTACTCTGGGCATAAATGGCAACCCGGCGACACTTCACGCCGTTACCGCAGCAAAAGAAAAGGGGGTTGATATCTCGAATCACAGTTCACGAGGGATAACCGAGGCGCTCGTGGCTCGCGCCAATATCATCTTTGCCATGGAGGAGCATCACAAGGAATTTTTGGAACGGTATTTCCCTAAATACAAAGAAAACGTTTTTTTGCTCAAGGCGTTTAATTTAGGAGATAAAAAGCAGAAAAATCTTGGCATTCAGGATCCGATCGGCGAGGGACTGAGAACTTATCGTCGCGTCATCAATCAAATTGACCAAGAGCTAGAGCGAATTCTGCCTCAGTTAAGAAAATTAATTGACCAGACATTAGCTGAAGCTGAAAAATAATCACCGCAGAGGAAAGATATGGGCCAGACAGGGACGAACAACAAGAAATTTGATGCTGAGGAGATCCATCGGTATCGGCGATCGAAGGCCCGGACCGCAGCGGTGCTGATGATGATCGTTACACTATTCAGTAGCCATATTTTGCTGGCCCAAAAACCCCAAAAAGCAGCAAAAAGTCTCCAAACTGCCAGTTCGGATACTGCAGCGAAAAAAGAGCGCCCGCAAACGTTGAAGCCCCATGCTCAACACCCGAGAGTGGGAACCAGCGAACCAAAGTTAGATGAGCGTTACATTGACTCGGGCGACACATTACTGAGCGATGACAGAATTCCGATCCCGACACCACTCGATACTTCAAATAAAATTCTCCTGCCCGTCAATCTGAAGAAAGATAAATTTGCTTATTTCGATGCCTCACAATCCATTGACCGGATCGTTCCAAATTCCGCCTTCACCGTTGGCGAAAAATTGACTTTCGTGGTGCGCTATGGTGCGATCGTTGCTGGAAGCGCAACCATGGCAATCCCCCAAGTCACCAAAATTAGAGGCAGAGAGGTCTATCAAATTGTTACCGAGGCTCGCTCCAGCGCATTTTTTTCAGCGTTCTATCGCGTCCAAGATCGAGTGGAATCTTATGTCGATCGAAAGGGCTTGTTCACCTGGCGCTTTCAAAAGAGCCTGCGCGAGGGCAATTATAAGGCCGATCGATTGGTCGAGTATGACCAAATCCACGGCTGGGCAGTCACCAATCAACGCGATAGTATGCGCATCCCCCCCTGCGTTCAGGATGTCCTGTCTTCATTCTATTACGTCCGAACCCAGAAGTTGGAGGTCGGCAAATCCCTTTTCATTGACAATCATTCTGATAATAAGCTCTATCCCATGGAAGTAAAGGTGCATAAAAAAGAGCGAATCAAAGTGAGAGCAGGTGAATTCGATTGCGTCGTTGTCGAGCCGATCCTTCGAGCCAGCGGGTTGTTCAAAAGCAAAGGCAGGCTCATCATTTGGCTCACCGATGATGACCGAAGAATTCCAATTCAAATGAAAAGCAAGATCCCAGTGGGATATATTACAGCCGAGCTAAGGGAGATGGAGGGAGTGATAGCGCGAAACAATACCAGGAAACAGGCGAATTAAATGCCTCCTTCCCACGAAATGACACCAAGTAATAGAGCCTTATTTTGTCATAAAAACGATCTAGCTTTGAAAAACGAGACGACTTAATTATTTATGTCATGCCTGTGAATGCAGGCATCTTTTGATTTGTTATTTTTCAGAGTTAACAAGACTCCTGAATTCGCAGGTATGACATTCATCTCCTCGCAAACTGGTCATTTTGCAGAAGCCTAAATAGAAGCGAATGAGAGAAGGATCCATTCGGAGATCTTTTTCCCTTAAAAGGATCATGGGATGTCGATATGTCGGATTATGAGCAAATTGATCTGAACAAGATCAGCACATATTCGATCGCACAACGTTTGAATAAAGTGGCCGTAACGGATTTTGCCAAGCCGTACCGACGCGGCGCTTCGTTCCAACAGTTTTTCGCATCGCTGCCAGGAATTTTGGTCAGCGCGGATTTCAAACATTTGGTCCAAACAGCAGTCCAGGCACACCGTGATGGGCGACAGCTTATTGCTATGATGGGTGCTCATGTGATCAAATGTGGTCTTAGCCCGCTCATTATTCAATTGATGGAAGCTGGTATCATCCGCTGTCTGGCGCTGAATGGGGCTGGGATCATTCACGATTCTGAAATTGCCAACTGGGGGACAACCTCAGAAGACGTGGCAGAAGCGCTGCAAGATGGGAGCTTTGGCATGGCAGCAGAAACACCGGCTTTTATCAATGATGCTTTGGAGTCTGGGCACCGCCTTCGACTTGGTCTGGGGGAAGCGGTTGGAAAAAAAATTTGGGAAAGCGATTGCCAGTTCAAACATCTAAGCGTTCTGGCGGCTGGCTATCGCCTCAAAATTCCAGTCACCGTTCATGTCGCCATTGGGACCGATATCATCCATCAGCATCCATCTACTGACGGAAAAATTGTGGGGGAGTTGAGCTACCGAGATTTTAAGATCTTTACCTCGCAAGTCGCAAAATTATCAAAAGGCAGTCTGGTGCTCAATTTCGGCTCAGCCGTCATCCTGCCTGAAGTGTTCCTTAAAGCGCTCTCTATCGCTCGAAATCTGGGTTATCCAGCTCACGGGTTCACCACTGCCAATTTCGATATGATCCGGCATTACCGACCACAGGTCAATGTGGTCCAACGGCCGACCCAAACTGGGGGCCAAGGCTACTATTTTATCGGCCATCACGAAATTATGATCCCGCTGCTGACAGCTGCAATATTGGAGGCGTTGTAAAAATTCGGCGAGAATGAATTTCGGTCAAACTAGAAATTCGCTGGCAACCTTGGCTTTCAAAAATGGGTTTATGCTTCTTGGTAGTCACTGAACTGCAAACGATACAACTTCTGATAGCGCGGACAGGTTTTCAACAGCTCTGGATGCTTGCCCATGCCAACAATCCTTCCCTGATCGAGAACCACGATTTTATCCGCTGCAAGAACCGTTGATAATCGATGGGCAATCACAACCACAGTCCGATTTTGGGTGGCCTGGTCGATCGCCTGCTGCACTTTTTGCTCAGACTCGGTGTCCAGGGCACTGGTGGCTTCATCGAAGATGAGGATCGGTGGATTGCTGACGACAGCGCGCGCGATGCAAAGCCGCTGCTTCTGCCCACCAGACAGATTCGCACCCTTCTGATAAAGCATTTCATCATATTTTTTCGGGAGCTTCTCAATGTACTCATCTGCATAGCTGATTCGTGCGGCCTCTCTGAGCTGCGCATCCGAAATCTCTTGCAGTGAACCGTAACGAATATTATTGCCAACAGTATCGCTGAACAAGATCGAATCCTGCGTCACAGTCCCAAATAGCATCCTCAAATCCTTAAGATCGATATCTTTGATATTGATCCCATCAATCAAGATCTCCCCCCGAGTAATATCATACATTCGCGGCAACAGGTTGACCAGGGTGGTCTTGCCAGAACCACTACTGCCCACCAAGGCCACCTTCTCGCCCTTTCGGATCTCCAGTGAGATATCCTTCAATACATCAGCAGCACCATCATATGAGAACCATACATTTTTCAGTTCAATGCTTCGATCGAATGTCTTTTTCGGCATAGCATTTGGACTATTCACAATTTCGGATCGCTGGCTTAACACATGAAAAATGCGTTCCAGCGACACCTGAGCTTTCTTGATATTCGCATATGCCTGGGTCAGTTCTTTGATCGGGTGCTGCATGGAAAAAACCGCTAATAGAAACGCGCTGAACGATCCCAATTGTAGATTGCTTCCTGGGGATAAGATCAGACTGCCCCCCAAAATGATGATCACCACACCGATCAAAGTGCCAGTTAATTCGGAAAGCGGGATATTGATGCCAGCGTAGATGACCGATTTTCTCCAAAATCGAAAATATTTCAGATTGATATCTTTGAACCGATCCAGCTCTCGCTCCTCCCGCGAAAAGGCCTTGACGATGCGCATATTATTCAGCACTTCTTCGATATCGGAGAACATATCGGAAAATTTGGATTGGATCCTTTTCGAGTACTTCTTCACTTTTTTGCCCAATAACGACAGGAGCAATGAGAAAATCGGAAGAATGAGCAAGCTGTAAAGAAACAACTGGGCGTTGATGGATAGCGCAATGATGATATAGACTGAAAGCAAAACCACATCTCTCACCACATTGAACAAGGGGAAAAGCATCATATCATTGACAATATCAACATCAGAGACCATCCGAACGATGCTGTCGCCGACCTTATTGGCATTAAAAAACGCCAGCGATTGTTTCAGATATTTTTCGAACATGGCGTTGCGGATCGACATGATGGTCTTTCCCCGCAGATTGGCAAACATGATCTTGTTGAGATAAAAGAAAAGATTCTTCACCAACGTAATGATGATCACCGTGCCGCAAATGACATACAGCAAAAATAATGGTTCCGTATGAGCCATGATCTGTTTAAGCTGTTCTGAAATCGGTTTGAAATCAGCTGAACGAGCGAAGGAAAATAAATTGCCAATTTGCTCTTTAAGCATGCCGATTGTCTGAACTAAGGCATCCCAAAGCTGGGATAAATTATGATAAAGGGCGGGAGTGTCGTGCGGTTTAAAAATGTAGTCGAACAAAGGAATCACCATGGTAATTGTCACACCGCTCAATGCAGCATAACCGAACATAAAAATTAATCCCACCACCATATAAACCCAGTGGCGGAGCATGATTCGAAATAACCGGGAGAAATTCTTCATCTTCAAACTACCATCAATGTCTTAACTCGTTCAAGTGAATTATCAAAATTGGCAATCACAGTGGTGACTCGCTGATCGATTCCTCAAAAAACACGCTTAATCGGCAACAACAGACTGATCACTGATTACTGATCACTGATTACTGATCACTGGCTACTGATAACTGATTCCTCTCATCAACCGCCTTCGTCTTCCACCGTCGATGCATCCAGAACCATTGTTCTGGGTATTGTCTGATATATCGCTCCAGTATTTTATTGTATTCGATGATAAATTGTTTCACGCCGTCGTCATTATCTGCAAATTGAGCGCTATCAGGAAAAGGTTCGAAATGGACTCGGATTTTGCCATCGGCCTCACGGACGCCGAACGCCATGACCACAGGGACCCTATGCTTAATTGCGATGATGGCTGGACCGGGATTGGTAGAGGCTGGTTTGCCCAAAAAATCGATCATCATCCCCTTTCTGCCAGCATCTTGATCGATTAAAATGATGACCAGGCCTTTTTGTTTCAGCGCGCTCAATATTCCTCGAGCCGCGCCGCCTTTTACTTTAAAAGGCTGCAGCCCAAGCCCCATACGGACTTCCTTGATCATCCCGTCGATCGCAAGGTTTTTTTGTTCTTTGAACACACAAAACGCTGGCATGCCCAGGTTGGCCACTGCTGCTGCCATATATTCCCAATTGCCGAAATGGCCAGACATTACAAATAACCCCCGCTGCTTTCTCCTCGCCGCCTCGAAGTGTTCAATATTTCGGACGGGTATTTGATCCACGATATCAGCACGCTTCAGGATCGGTAGCCTTGCAAATTCCATCAACACGCGGCCGAAATGACGATAGTTCTTCCGCAGAATGAGTTGCAACGCTCGGGGGCTTTTATCAGTACCAAAGCAATCGCTTAAGTTCTGATACGCCACGTCCCTTCGAATCCGAATCACATAGAAGAATAGATCTCCAATCAGATCGCCGATCCGATGGGCAAACTGAAGCGATGTATGTCTCGCAAACAATCCCACCATTCGGCTTAACAAATATTCCATCTTGTATTGGATCATGACCCCATTCAAATTTTTAAAATGATCAATTCACCAGACGTTCGTCTTCGGTGTCCCACTGCTCCAAGATGCGCCGATTGCGTCGCCGCATTAGCATATATCCTGCTAAGAACAACAACAGAACGAATATCCAAAGATAACTATCAAAATCCACCAAAAAATGCCATCGATATTGGTGCTGTATGTATTTCAGCCATGCCTGTTCAAATTCCCAACGATCGAGGCCGATGTTATGGACCAATGCGTCGTCGAATGGCTCTCCTATTGCCAGATGGTTAATGATCTGTCGCATGGCTGCTGCACCGTAATTTTTCATTAAGAATACCACTGCCAGATAGCTTTGTTGGTAGGCTAATTGAGCCACATCGGCGCGGAACTCAAGCACGTGGTCAATTTCATCCAGAGAGAGCAATGATCCTGTCAGAAGGGCGCGAGAGACCAAGCTGCTTGAGGCATATCGCTTTTCGCCAGAATAGTAAACGGCCAACCCCTCTTCGAACCAGCGAGGAATTGCTTGACCTTTTAACATCTGATGAAGCAACATATGAACCAGTTCGTGGGTTGCGATGCTCAATAATTCGTGCGGGGGAGTGCTCCAGGTTGGGGATTTGAGGACAATGATATTTTTGGTGGGAACGGCAATGGCATCGCTCCAATGAGGAGCGTACCGACCCACCAGAGCATCAAAAATCTGTTGTGACGGTGTTAAATAGACGGCGATAGTTTTTTCGAGCTTAATCCCCAATTCTTGTATGAGCTGCTGGTACGCCGATTCGAGGCCTATTAATAGTTTCTGACAAACTTTGATCTCGTCGTTTTGAAAATAACAAATGAAGTGCTGACCTGGCATCTGTTGCCAGCTCTGATGCAGAGCGCAATAGGGTGATGCGATCCCTACCAAAACTGCAACTATCGAGCAGCAGATGCAACGAACTTTCCACATATCACATTTGGGTCTGTTGTTTGACCAATCGAATATACTCCCAGATCGCCTGCACCATCACATCCACCTGTTCTTTTATTTTTTTTCGAGCACATTTCGAGTTCACAAAAACACATTGCGATGCCTTGCATTGATAGAGGCTAAATGAACAATGCTGTTTTAACTGATATTCAGATGATGGGGTCATCTTGCGGGTAATTTCTCTGCGATCAAATTTTTTGCCGCGACAGACGATCCCGAATTCCACGGTCTTTTCCCATAAAAATTTTTGGAGACCACTCACTCCATAGTCATCCAATTTATCGATCAAATCACTTACCTTCTTGCCATGAAACAGATAATAGATGATTTCCAGGCGGTCACTCAGTCTCAATTCTATTCTCGACTCCAGCACCATAAATAACCCGACTCCGTAAGGCAGGGAATTTTCCCTGCGCGATCATTTGCCGTCCGAATTAAGCAAAATGCCAATTGATAATTGAATCTGAACAAGCGAGCTTCAACTCATTGAGCTTAGGACGCTTTCTCGATAAGCATGTTGATCAGTAGCCGCATGGCATCTCGAGCACTTTGGGGATCATCGATTTGCCCGAAGGTGAATCTGCAACCAGCAGATAAGGGGATGCCTTCAAGTTGATAAAAGCGATCAGGGATTGGAGGATCTTTTTTATCTTTGATACTGGCAACAACGACAATCGGCGCATTAAAATTTCTGGAGCAATGGTCCAGAATCGATTTGGTAAATTCCAGCGCTTTTTTATCTTCCCAGTCAAAAATAATAATAAATCCCAGTGTCTTTTGGGACACCAGGTCTAATGAGCGCAAATTCAATTCGGCGCTAATCCCATACAGGTGCAGCATCAAATTTTCATTTACTTCCAACCGACCAAAGCTGACGGATTTGCTGCTGAAATCAATACGCTGGCAAATTGCACGGACAAAAGCTTCTGCTTCATTCGATGCGTGACTGATGATTGCAACTTCCCCGATCCTCAAAGATAGTCCCTCCCCAGTTCACCCACAGTAGAATTCACTTCATGCCTCATCGGTTTGACAGTTAGCTTAAGCGCTCCCGAATCATTAGTAAATCAGCTTTTGTCAAACGAATCTGATTGGATTCTTTCAATCGATCTTCACGCCGGCGGCCATAGCGCCGACGATCAGGGAGTTGCCTTCTTTCGCTGAATGGTTGCTCGTTCCGCGAATTGTCAATCTGGGAACTTTTAAACACATTGGCGATAATTGCTGCCACCCGCTCCCGAGGCGACTTAGCTTGAGAAGCCTGTTGCTTGAGACGCGCTAAATAACTGTTGGTATAACTGACAAAATTCTCTTCAGCTTCCTCCAGGTAGCCCTTTTGATAGAGTCGCTTGATGATGGCCAATGATGTGACATCGCTAAAGCGGCTCTGCTCGATAATATCGGAAATCCTCTTTGCCCCATCTATGCTCGAAAGGATCTCTCTCTCTTCGTCACTCAAATCCTGATAGGAATTGACCCCAGTCCGGCCAACGATGGTGTTCAATGGCGGTAATCCCTTTTTCAGTTGCTCCCATTGATTGATTTCCCGCATTCCAGCGGTAATCAATTCCTTGTTGGATTTTTGAAGTCGTCGCTCGCGCTCCACTACGGTCATCTCCACCGCAAAACTCCCAATATTCCAACTAAACATCTTCAGCAGCGCTTGCTCGGGAGCAAGATCCTCAAGCAATGCATCGATCACCTCACCATCTTTGACATACACAAACCCCTCGCGCGAGTCATGCGTCAATCTCACGATCGCTGATTTTTTGCCCAGTTCTAACGTCTGAAGTAGATCGACTAAATTCATTTCCAAAAGGCTGCCGGAAAATCCCCGCTCCGGTTGAGATTGCGTTTCGCTGAGCTGCGAAAGCTCGGCAAATAATGCATCCACGCGGGCGACCACTTCCTCGACGAAAAACGGCTTCGCAATATAGTCATCAACGCCAAGCTCAATTGTCTTGATGCGATCATCCACTCGTTTCTGATTGCTGATAAATATGTACGGGATCGATTTCAGGGATGGATTGGAGCGGATCTCTTTGAAGAATTCATGACCATTGAATTGGGGCAGCTCGACTTCAGAAATCACCAAATCGGCTGGCAGATTTTTCACCATTTCCATGGCTTTTAAACCATCCTCCCAGCATGTCACCTCATATCCGGCTTTTACCAATGCCGTGCGCAGCGGAACAGTGTAGCTTGGATCGTTATCAATGATCAAAATCTTCTTCATCTTTTCCAGATCTTCCATTTCCACCACCTATCAATCCGTCATCAAAACTTTCGGCGCTCAAATAGCTTGAATGCGAAAGGACTCCCAATGGCTCTTTCTTCCTACATCATGGCGGTTTTCAGGCGAATATCCTTAATCGCTGCTTTGCGCATCATGTTTTCCGAAGCGGAACGCGTTGCCGCGATTAAGATTTTCCGGATCGAAGACTTATCTACTTCATCCCAGGCGATTAAGGGTACGAGTTCGTCCAATTTAAATTGATATCGAATCACATCCATCGTCACATTATTTTGATCGAGAAAATTCATCGCAGCGACCGCATAGGGCAATTGGTAGCGCGCTGTTAGGGAATGAATCAGATATGAACTGTATTCCCATGTCTCAGGCTTGGTACAATCAACCGCGAATATGAAACCAGCGAGTTTTGATTTCACCGACTCTAAAAAGACATGGAATGGCTTGTCCACCGACACCGCAATTAATTGATATGAAGTGAACCCATCGATCCGAATTCTCCCCACGTCCAATTGCATATCACCTAATGCCTGGATCTTGGTCGACGTAAAATGATCTTGCGTCAAAATGTCCATCAATTCATCTTTGCAATCATCATCCACACTGATCACGACGATATGGTTCTTCAAAGCAGCTTGTTCTGCTGATGTTGCAAATTTCTTTTCATATTGGTCCGATATTGGGGGGCGATCCGCAACTGGAACCCGATCAGTCAGCGAAGCAATGACTCGAGGCTCCTCTTCAGCCGATAACTCGACCGCCTTGCTGGGCGGCTCAACAGGCGGTTCAGGTTCAGCCTGCGACGTGAGATCACGCATTGCCGTGGGCCGATCCTCCCGCGCACTGATACTATACTGCTGAATCAGCTCTTCATCGACGAAAGTCTCCTGTGAAATTTCAGCCGTCTCATCACGTTGAACTCGGCTCGGCTGGACGAATTCATCCGCTTCCATTGGCTCTGGTTCAATCGGCGCAGCCCTGTCATCTGGCGCTTTGGGCAGAACCTCGGATGCCTCGCTTTCGGGCTTTGACACGGTCACAGCACGCTTCTCCTGCTCAATCCGCTCAAGGATCGGCCGGATCTCTCGCTCGATCTCTTTAAACTTAGGAAGCGGCTGACTCTCCAATTCAATCTTATCCACCAGTTCGGTCTCAACTGATTCACGTTCATCTGACGAGACTTCTTCAGCTTCCATCGATTCCAACTTTTCCGATATCAAGCCTGACTGCTGTTGCGGTAGTGGCTTGGCCTCTGGTGGAATCGTCGGCTTAATGAATCCCTGCTGATATAGCCGCACAATCCGTTTCAATGCCACAAGGTCATCCAAACCGCTATCCTCAATAATCTGATCGACCTCTCGTTTCCCATCAAACAGCTTCACAAAATTGGCGATTTCACCATTGACTCGCCTTTTCTGAATTAGCATTCTGAATGTCGGAGTAATGGTGAATGCGGTTCGCGGTGAGGATAATTGGCTGATCAACTGTTCGCGGAGTTCCAGTCGCTTGATCCCATGGAGCAGTAACCCTAAGTTACTGACCGAAATCTCGTCCGGCACATCGATCTCCTTGAATACCATCGTGAAATAGCCTCGATTCCAGGTCAGCATCTGATAGATCGCAGGCTCTTGTTTGATGTCACCCAGGCTGGCATTGACCACAGCACCATCCCGAAAATAGACTTGCCCGGTTCTTCGGCCATTGCTCAGCGTCAATACTCCAGTTTTTCTCTCTACCCCAAAGCTCTCGATCAAATCCGCTAAAGTGAGTTGATCCAATCGACCCGAAAATCTCATATAAGCATCCAACTGCTCGCTTTTTCTTCGCTCCAGCCGTCGCAATACCATTCGAATATGAGCGACAACTTCCTTGACATGAAGCGGTTTGACCAAATAGTCTTTTGCCCCCAATTCAAAGCCGCGCACCCGCTGCTGGATATCGCGCTGATTGGTCAAAAAGATCAGCGGGATCGACTTGGTGTTAGGATCAGCTTGAAGCCGTTCCAACAATTGAAAACCTGTCAATCCTGGCAAATTCACTTCGGTCAAGACCAACTGCGGTGGGGATTGCTGGATCTCTTCCCAAGCCTTATTGCCATTGGAAGCCGTAATAACGGTAAAACCTGAGGCCTCAAGGTTCTCTTTGAGAATCTGCAAATTCTTGGCATCCCCATCTGCCACCAGCACTGTTGGATTCATCATACCATCTTCTCGCTGTATGGACAAAATCGAACTCTCTCTCCTGGTTTAGATATTTCCAATATAATCAAAATTCAATCCGATGTCAAGCATTTTTTTTGACACTTCTGTGAAGCCGTTCCGCGCCTCCAACACAACATTAACCAATGCTTCACAAGCAATCTTGGTCCGTTTCTTCGCCAGTTGCAGCGTTCTGCTCATTCCAGAGAGATTGGGTATCTAATCGGAAGATCTCGTCATCTGGTGCATATTGCTCAATCGCGCCGGCTTCGCTATGACAGCCATTGGAATTCTTGCTGCTCCAAGCCGCAGCAAGCTTTTCCTCTATTTCTAATTGACCATGCCCGACCAAACAAAGTTGCCTTTATCTTCCGAAAAAGAACAAGCTGATAGCAACATATGTTATTCAAATTTCCCCCATCCTCATACGTCCCGCTGTTGATGCTTCATCCCTGGTGAAAACGCTAAAACATCCACCAAAATAAGACCTATCATTGACGCCCCTTCTTCATCCTTCCCCTTTATATTGAATGAGGCAATTTTTAAAACTCTCCCCCATTAAGAGAGGGAGGCAATGAGGTCAAAATACGCAGCTTGTGCCAAGCCCATTTCAATTTGATTTATCACTTTCCGAACTTCAATTTGCGGTGAGACAATTTGCCTATTTTTAGAGTTAAATCAAACTTTGAAACCATTGCCTTCAAGAGGTGTGTTAGCAAGAATTCATTGTTCGAATTGAGATGACATCTTCGCTGGGGGCGATTCATTTGTTATCACTTTTTGGCCCAGGACGATAGATATACACGGTGTCGACAATTGTTTTATAAACGAAAATGCAGTCGTAATACGTGCTATCTCCTGCTGAAAACCAGTCCCACCCGCGACGCCCTGGGCTTGATGAATCGGTATTTGGAAGAAAGTTTAGCGCTGATTCATTATAATCCCACATCTCAAACATCACCGTTGTGGAATCGCGCTCCAGCTTGAGTTTCATCGGAAGGTCTTTATAATTCTTATCCAAGCTTCGCAATAATGATATGAAAATGTTGTAGGCTGGTTTTCGCTCGGTATAATCGTTTACCATATTCGGATCTGAATTTTGGGCAACGATTTGAAAATTGGCTTTGAATTCCCAATTGTTCATCAAGTCCTGCGCGTTTTTCGAAACGTATTCGATAAAATAGATCTCATCCGACGGATATACCCGCACTAGGTCCTTGGGACCAAATCCATTTCTGCCTACATCAATTATCTCCATCCGGGTCACCAGAGTTTCAGGAATAAAGAATTCATCCATCAGCAGTTTGATTAAGCTTTGGTTTGTAATGGTCATCATTGGCACGCTGATCTGAGTGACCCTAGCTTGGGATGAATTGAACGTTTGAGCGAATGACCAAGGCGCAGCCATCGCACAGATGATGAACATTTTAAAAAGAAAATTTTTCATTCTGCTTTCTCCAAAGTTTTCTTTATATTTCATTCCGATGATCGGAAGCGATGAATCAGCCTACTTAATTGGTGCAAAATAGATGAATCCGACAAAATTTCGGCCAGCCCTTTTCATCTGTCCCACCTCTTGAAACGAATCAGCTCGCGCTTGCGATACTGCTGGCTTTATTAGTTTCTGGTGTAAAATGCAGAGTTGCAATAAGCCGTGTCATTCCTGCGAATGCAGGAATCTCTTTAATACCCTTTATTAAAAATCAAAAGAAGTTAAAGATTAGAGCTGCCTTTTCGTCAAATGGCATACGGCATGACATTTCAGCTTTTTTTAGAATTTTGCAATTAAATTACTGAATTGTATCCATCCAGAAAAATCTAACCGACAACTTTAGGTGACTATACCACCAAAAAGCTGTCGGTTGATTTATCTTACCCCTATGCTTTTACGCATATTCAGGCGTCCCTATCGACACGATAATCTTGGTCCAGATCATTTCTTCGGCTTGACCTGATCCCACCAGGTCAAAAATACTTGATAAAACTCCATGGTCTTTTGTTCATTAGCTGGCAACTGACTGGTGCTGAATGCGAAAATTTCGCGGTCCGTGCCTCGAGTAATCGACCCAGTCCGTAAATAATTACTCTGCTTCTTGAAGCCACTGTCGATTAGCATGGTGGATTGATTCCCCTCGACCAAGCAAATCCGAATTTCCCTGCGATTAGGCTTGTAAAGCAGATAAAATTCAAACCGGCGATCTCGATGCTGAAAAGTCACTCGCGATGTAAGATCTCCCGTTTCATACATCATAAAACTTCTGACCACAGGAATGAATTGGCTGGGATGTCTTTTCATCCATTCCATCAGGTCATCGATGATAACTGAAATATCGCTGCGTTTTTTGGCTTGTTCACCGCTGATCAATTGAATATCCAACTGTCCTGATTCAGCTGAAATTTTGGTATCTGCAATTGCTGAACCAGAATGATGAGAGAGAATGATATTTCTTCCAGCAGTGTGCTGATTCACGGCGACATCATTGATTGCAACTGTTTGCCCCACCTGCGTCGGTTCGACTCTAAAAATGGGCGATAGTTGGGTCGCATTGTCATGCAAAATATCGGTCGATTTCTCTAATTGAATTGGCGGCAGTTGATCCGGCAAGATGGCCGGCTCAATTGGTTGAGAGATCGGCCGCTTTGGGACATTTAGTAAATTAAGATTGGGGTGCTGGTTGATGACGGACGTCACATCCCGATTCAGCAAATCAGTGTCGACAATTTCTGCCCGTTCTGGTTGTGCCATCGCCCCATTCTCATTTTGAACTTTCGGCATAGGAACTTCGTGCCGTTTGATCAGCTTGATCCGTTCTGGAGAAATTTTCTCAATATCGAGTTCGCGATACTTTTTCGTGAACTGGATGTTCAATGGAGGGATCTCTGAAGTTTTGAGAAAAATGTACAATAATATGATGAATAGCACGACCATGAGATCGCACATGCGCCGGTAATTGGTGATTTTGCCTTTCAACTCGCCCCAATTGTATCTTTCAATGATCCATTCCATGCTATTCTCCTCTGTTACTGTTGTTCCAAATTGATCCTTGGATAGGACAAATTTTTGAGAATCTGATGCCTCTCACAGAGGTCCATCACATCTACCGTTGTTTGAATCATGGTTTCTGCATCTGGCTCGATCACGAGGATCATCTGCTTATGATTGTTGCGATAATCATTATTAAGCTGAACTACTCGCTGCTCCAATTCGGCTATCCCTTCAATTTCGTTCGTCGTCTCCTGATTGATCAGCGAAAAATGATGATCATTCTGAATGTTAAGAAACACGATCTGTTGCTCAACTTCTTGTTTCGCCTGACCATAATTGGAAGGTAACTTGATCTGACTTTTATTCTTGACGTCAGTGATGCTCAAAAATCCGAACAGCACGATGAGTACAACGTCTATGAGGCGAATGATTGTTCCAGCTCTGAACATACCAATATTCCTTGGAATATGTAGAAATTACTTCTTGTTCTCAAGAATCACATCGACCCCCTTGGGAATACCTAATTGATCACATAGGTTGGCAAGCGCAAGAGTATACTTGATTGGCGTATTCCAATTGGATCGGATCCGCACGCGAGTATCTATTTTGTTTTTTATGTTCTCCAGCCGTTTGGTTTCGACATATTCTCTCAATGTGCCGAAATCGGTGATGACTTTGCTCTCGTCTTCTACCAAGAATTTCCCCTCTTTGGTAATACCGATGATCAATAATTCCTCTTTATCTGGATAAACATAGGCCATCTGGGTGCTCTTAGGTAGTTCCAGCACGCTTCGACTGCTGATTTCACTGATGGAGATGAATCCAAATAATAGGATCAAAACGACATCAATGAGACGAATTACCGTTGCATTTCCGCTGGTCATATTGTCCGTTCCTCCCGATGGCTTAGCCCTGGCCTAGAGCTTCAAACTCCAGTCGCGCCTTTCGTATTCCTTTGGCGGTCACTTGGACAGAGTTGAACCCTGGCTTGCTCCCGAGTGTAAAATATGCTTCCGCAATGCCATTCTCGTCGGTCGTCGTGGTGAAAACGGTTTTCTTCTCGGGAAAATATCCTTTTCCTTTGATGACTTTGTAGGTGACTGGCAAATTGGGCACTGGATTATCAAATTTGTCGACCACCTTGATAACGAATGGTTCTTTGAGCTCTTTTCCGGCGGCGGAGTTTTGGTGGTTGCCCGAAACATAAATGACCCGGTCGGGTTCAGTCGGTTTCCCCCAGGCAGTGAAATAGATCGCTGAATTACTGCTCTCTTTCAATCGCACTTGAACACGATTTTCTCCGGCCGTACTACCTAAGATCAATTCGGCCTGTGCTAAGCCGCTGGCATCACTAGTTACTTCCTGCTGTTTTCGGCCATTGGCCAGCTTGCCATTGCCACTGACAACTTCAAATACCAGCGTTTTGTCGGCGACCCCATTCCCATTTCCATTGGAAATCTGAACCACTAACGGTTTTTCCAGTCGGTTGTTCACCATCACTGCTTGATTATCCCCAGAAATCGGTATCAGCTTATAATCGCTATTCCCATTTCGAGGATTGGACACCAGCGAATTTGCCACATCAAAAATCGGTTCTTTCGATTTCAATTGACGATCGACTGCGGCGATCACGGCTTCAGATAGGTCGTATGCTGGACTCTCCACTGGAGGAGCCAGTTCGGATTCATCATCAGGAATTGAATTATCCAGCGTTTGCTCCATCTGATGAAGCCTTAATCGGAATTGCCCGGCGAGATCGGTTACTCGATCAATTCTTTTGCGGAAATAACTATATGTTTGGGTGGTAAACAAATTCAAGAAGACACTTACTACCAAGCCCATAAGGGTGGTGACTAGAGCCACACCCATTCCGCTGAGGATCTTATGTTTTTCAAGATCGCCGCCAAAAAAGGTGAGAAACATTCCCCATACCGTCCCTAAAAGCCCTAGCGCCCCAGCCGTGTCGGAGAAAAATGCCATCTTGGCCTGGAACGTCTGGAAACGGCTCTGCTGAATCTGGACGAAATCGACAATCTCGTTGCTAAATCCTTCGGCAGATTTGCGCGTTTGATAAAGGTCAAGCATGTGCTTGAACAGTCGGCTCAACATGCTGTCCTTGGTGTTCTTGATCACCCGGATGATGTCAACTAGAGTGGACTTGCGCAAGTCAAGCCGTTCTAATTCTCGGGCATGCTGACGATCCAACGCTAGTTCTGTTCCTTTGTAGAACACGGTCATCATCCCCAATATGAAATCGGCAATGATGATATACCGCCAAAATCCAGCCAGCAGCGTAATGTCCCAAAGCGACTTCAAGTCTCGAATATTGGTCAACAAATCAGGATTCATGCCTTGTCCGCTTGCTTGTGTGGCAGTGCTGTCGCTGGCAGGCGTTTGAGCCAATGCGACGAATGTCTGAAATGCCACAAATAACAACATGCTGAAAATAGCAGCTAATGCAATGCGCTTGTTGATCATATCTCTGCTCCTCAAAATTGGATGCTAATTTACAAATTTAATTTCCACAATTCCGCCTGGCACGTGTTCAGGTTTCGGTTGAGATCGAATGTCAATCTCCAACCTTCGCGATATTTTCTGGACAAAAAAGAACTTTTCATCACTATGTTGCCATTGTCCCTGCTTATCTTGCCAATAAAAAGCATAACTATAAACGTCAGGGCGTATGATATTGCCATGATCATCCCGCCAATCCCAATGAACCGATTTTGGAACGGGCGCTTCTGCGGCGAAAGTCTTGATGATTTGATGATTCCCATCTCGAACTTCTAGTTTCCACTGGCCATGATATTTGCGCATCTTGACTGATGAAATCTTAAAATGGACCGATTTTGGAGTGAGGGAATGATATTGCCGGCTGCTCAGTTGCTGAACATCCCCGACCGTCGTCCGATTCGAATCCAATTGGAGCATCGGCTGAAACTGAATCTGGTTTGCTAAAAACGGCGCATGATTGATCATATAATCGCGCAGGTGTTTCGCCCGCTCTATTGCGCTTTCCTCAGGGATAAAACGTACCGAGGCAATCTTTCTCTGAAGCAGGTTCTCCGCCAGCCAGGACTCATATTTTTTCGAGTAGCGGGAAGCCGTTATCAGCTTTGGCAGCCGTTGATTCGTCGTTCCGCCATGATTATACAATTTCGATACTTCGACCAGCGAATCGTTTATAGCTAATTCTTCGGCATCGAGATTTTTAAGTGCGCTGACTGGTACATCTTCCGCCACGCTATGATTGATTTGTTGCGCCAGAATCTCCAGTTTCTCCGTCTCGATGTCCACAAAAAATTGGGGTTCTATGTCAAATCGCAGAAAATGACCTTCATCGTAGCGGCTCCGCGTCAGGTTAATGAAGTTTTCATCATGACCTAGTTGATAAATGATACTGATCTGGTGGCTACCGCTGCTCAGCCGATTGATCTCATACAGCGGATAATCATAATTATAGTTAAATGAAAGCCGAGGTGAAACTTCAAAACGGGCTCCGATCTTCGCAGCTTGCTGCACCACCCCCACTCTCAAGGCAGAAAACGCCACCGGCCGCGCCTCCACCAACAAATTCGTCTGCCAATGCCTTTGCATATAATTGAAAGAGAGCGAACCCGTGAACCACCGCCACGAATAACTTACCCCCCAATCGTAAATCAGCGGCTGTCGGTACTCATCTTTTGACAACGAAATATCAGGACGATTAAGATGATCGCACGAAAACCCAACCGCAACTGTGGACCAGGGAAAGAAAATGACGCCTGCGCCAATGCTCTGGGCAAATTTGACCGTCCCATCAGCAAATACAGGATCCCCAGGATCAGTCATATCAAAATATTTTTGATGATATGATTTGGTGAATAAATTATAGCGTAACCCTACCGCAACTCGCTGAATTGGCTGCTTTGCCAGCACCAACGAAAAATTGGTTTGGCCATATAGGGGTGCTGTGAAGTTTTGCCCTGTCACTGCCAAGCTAAGCAAGCCTAAACTTTCCTCAGGCAAAGAGTAACCGATATAGCTGCTGCGAAGACCGAAATCATTGCCCTTCAAAAAACCCAATTGGTAAACCTTCATGCCCACCATGATCTGGTGACGATGGAACGGCACAACCGCTGGATTGACGAACAATGTTTCTTCACTATAGCTATCAGATGGATCACCGGATATCAAATTTTGAGCCGAGATGGTTGAGATTATCACCAACTGAACCATCCCGACCATCAGCCAAAACCAACATGTTCGTGTCATTGTCAGCCTCTGCTCGATCGCCCTTTGCCCTGACAATTTTATGGCCTCCTCGATATTGTACTGAATTTCTTATGCGACTTTTTTCGAATGAAGAGACAAATAAGCTTAAGTTCTTCTCTCAGAACCTCATCTCACGAGGAAAATGGTTCTCGGTAACTATTTCATGCGAAAATACGACGGCTAACCCCTCGCAACACATAACCCGGCATCGTAATCAGCCTGATAATACCAAAGATTTCGCTCTGTGCCGCGACAGAGATCATTTGCGCTGTTGGAACTTGGAGTGAACTTCTCAAGCTGCTCTCATCAAGCAGAGCTACCGCGCCAGCACCACATACCCATGGGCAATGATGCGATTTTGATCCTCCAACAAGTAGAGATAGACGCCAGGTTGTGCTGGATTTCCATAGCGATCGTTCCCATCCCAGAGAAATTCATAGCCCTGGGTAACCGTTGTGGTATTGATCATTCGACCTGAGATATCAAACAGCTTTAGCACAGGAGCAACCACGCCCAATTTTTCGAAATTGAAACTTACTCGATCGTTAAAGCCATCATCGTTTGGTGTGAACGGATTGGGCCGCACTACCACTTCGCCTTCATAGACATCGATAGTCAACACTGCTTGATTATTTTCTTCGTTGCTTTCTTTGATTATATTATTGGGATCGACCACTAATTTAATTTGATGGAGGGACCGATCGTTAAAATGAAGCATTCGATCGATCGGAAAACTACCAGGAAATCCCAATATCTGAACCATCGTATCGCAAAGGACTCGCTCATTATCCCATATTATCACTTGAATCGGATCGATTATCGGGGCGGTGTGCCATTCGATTTCCGCAGACAGTTGCACCGGCTGATGAACCATCACCTTCTTTTCGCTCAGCGTAAACGACTTAATGAGCAAATCCGGAAATACATCTTTGATGTAAAAACCGTATTGGTCTTGTTTCATCCGATTGCTGGGATGAGAAAGGTCAGCCGCATCAATTCTGATGTCCACCCGCTGGCCGGGCCGAAAACCGATCGGGTCGGTGTAACTGAGTCGGTAGGCTTGGGGCGATCCAGCGATCGTCGGTGAGACCGGCCTTCCCATCACCGCCATCCGAATCGAATCCCTCGCCACTCCAGCGACATCATCCTTGATCTCCACCAAGATTTCAGGATTAAAATCAATTCCTCGGGCCTCGGGCGCTGGAACTCGCAGGGTAATGTACGGTGGCTCTCGATCTTCTATGGTGTAGAACACGAAGGAACTGTCCCGGATGCGATTCGCTGGATGCGCCAGATCGCTTCCCGTGATCTCCCAATGCAATTGCTGGTTGTACAAAAACGGTCGCTCCGGTACAAAGCGCCAGCGATAGCTGGTGGAATCTCCAGCAATCTGCGGCGATATTGGTTGCCCTTGAAACTTGAACCGAAGCGAGCTCAAATCCACGCCAGTGTGCTGATCTTGGATGATCGCTTCGAATTCTGAATCCAATGGGATATGGGAACCTGGTGGTCCTGGTTTGATCCAAACAACTTCAGGTGGCAGTCGATCGTAGGCTGTGATAAATTCGCAGCTATCAGTTTTCATCACGTTGGGACCATCCTTTGCCAGATCGTGGGCATCCACTTCCACCAATACGCGCTGACCATATCCAAATGGAACATTCGGTCGGTGCTCCACCCGATAGTCCAGCACTGTGCCGCTGATGGTTCTATTGACCAGACGTCCATTGACCTGCACGCGGATGGAAGCGCTGTCGACACCGCTGAGATCATCCCTGACATGAAATGAAATAATGCAATCCGGCGGCACTTCACTCTCCCCTTTGCTGGGTTGATAAAGCGTTACGTACGGCGGAGCTAAATCCTTCTCGCGCATGATCCGAAATCGGTACCGACAGGTGTCGGCGGCATTGGCTGGATCGCTTTGATCTTCGGCGTAAATCTTCACCTCGATCCATTCAAGATAATTCCGCGGCGTTGAGAATTGATAGCTGATATTTAATCGTTTGCCGCTGCCTTCTTGCTCGAAGTTGACCAGCGCCCCATTGACCCACATCTTGATCGAGTTCGCAGCGACCCCAGCACGATCATCGGTGATTGTGGCACGAACCAGCGGCGTGGGATTCACGGTGGTATCCCCTGGAATTGGAACTAATGGGACAATGACTGGTGGTTGCGTATCAATTTCGGTTTTAAACCAGAACTCAAACGGCCGCATGATGTTAGGCTGTCGTGCCCGATCGCGGGCTGTGAGTACGACAGATAAGCTATCATTATAGCGAAACCTTCTAGGCGGCCCATAGCTGATCCAGTAATCGCTTGAATCCCCACTCAGCTCAAATGGAACCTTGATATCGTTGATGGTAAGCTGGATGGAGTTGCGATCTACCCCTGCAAAATCATCTATTAACTCGATAATGACGTTCGTATCTGGATTCACTTCTTTGGACTCGTGCAACGGGGCATAATATTTCACCCATGGCGCTAACGAATCCCGAGCGATGATGAAATAAAAACTCGAATCCAATGAATTCGATGGTTTAACCAAATCAGTGGCATGAATTCGGACCGACACGGAATCCATTTCTCGAAACGCCGGTTGAAACCGATAACGCACTGCGTAAGCTGCTGGTGTCCCCTCAACCTCCGGATGAATAATCCGACCATTGATCGAAATCTTCAGCGAATCCTTGTCCACCCCTGATTGGCCATCTGTCACAATAAAACTGAGCATAGTATCGGCTGGGATCTGACGGGCCTTAGGCTGCGGATATAGATCGACGATTTTCGGCGGCTCAAGATCTCTTTTGATAAAAAATCGATAGGAATCTGGCTTCATCACATTGGGAGTAAAAGCCAAATCAGCCGCTCTGATCACCACTGATACGGTATCATTGTAGTCAAAATCGATTTCAGGATCGTAAATCATGGTAAATCGTTCGATGGTGCCAGTGATCCTCGGTTTTACCAATCTTCCATTCACTTCCATCTCAAGCGAACTGCTATCAACCCCCATGTAATCGTCCACCACATCGACTTGAATATTAGTATTAAGTGGAACATTTGTGGCCTCGGGAGCTGGAATATGATTCTCCGTATATGGCGGGACTTTATCTGGGAACATCTCTCCCAAGCCGATATAGGTGCAGATGATGTGGACCTTGCCAGGCGGCACCGTCACAGGATCCCACCACATGGCGACTGCGCTGTCATGAACGATGCCTAACTCCCCATTGGTGTTGTAATGCCATTTTGTATTGAAAATATTGCTCCAGTTGGCGATCACAAATCGATCCGGTGGGGTAGCTCCATATCCTTTGATGGTCCCTTGGGCTGAGAATAGCACTTTGCGCTGAGTGCCCTCGATGGCGATCCACCAGCTCGGGATATTTGGCGCATGAAAGTCCTGCTCAAAACCAGTAAAAGGATAATTTGATGTGCGAATCAACGCGCTGTCGTTCTGTCCCAGCATAGTGTCGAACAATACCCGTATCCCCACCTGGTGAGCAACACGATCATTGTTGATGATGATATATTGCAGTTGGGCAGTATCTTCATATTTAGTCTCAGACCATTCGCTGACCACAAGGGATACCTTTTGCTTGATTTCAAGATTTCCATAGCCCCAGTTTCGCTCTATGCTCTTATTATCCCTCGAAACGTACGGATCGTCTAACAATCGTCCTTCTTGACTGCCATAGATCACCTCCTTTCCATCAATCCAGAGCGTACTGAACGACGTATAGGGATTCGGGTGGCCGAACAAAATCGCTTTGTTATTGTCGTATGGCGTAATTGGTAATCCGCCAGTAATGCCCAACGTGAAATTTGTGCCAGGATAACGATCGCTTACTGCCACTTCAATAAAATCGTTCTGCAGTGTTACTCGCTGCACTGGTTTTAAACTGAAATTGATGCTCCAAGTGGTATCCTGACCTTTTACCCCGACTGGTGTTGCCTCTTGCGGAGTCACTGCGTTCTGATAATATTCATTATGATAGCGCAGCGGATCAACGCTGTAAATCTGGACGCGGTAGGTTCCTGGTCGTAACCCAGCCGCACAATAATATCCACGAGAATTGCTGTAACATTCTGAGCTCCATTCGCCGTTCTGCCAATTGGTTACCACCACCCATGCATTGGCAATGGGTGGCCGGTCTGGTTCATCTCCCAGCACCAGACCAGCGATCGCTCCACCCTTCTCCAAATAAAAATTGATATTGGAACTGGTATCGCCCACCGTCACCTGGATCGCTTGAGCACTATCTTGGGTGCTTACGTTAGGATAATACGTGAGCAAATATCCGCTCGGTAACGCCGATGCCTTCACAACATGTGGCCCAGCGGGCAAGGCAGGACTGATATAGCTCCCATCGGGTCTGCCATCGATAAAACCCCGTAAGCTATATGTCTTTGCATCAAAAAATCCGATGGTGCAATTTTGCGTGATCGGCTGCCCTGCCTTATTGAAAATCCGACCCGAAATAAATCCCCCTCGCTCCAGGTAAAAGTCAATCCCGCTCACATGCTGATTGTTATTGATCTTGATCAGCGTTGCATCAGACTTCTCAAGGACGTTATTGTAATAGAAATTTAAATAACCCGCCTTATTCTGAACGCGAACGTAATACTGCCCAACAGGCAATTGGGTGATCTCGTAACTCCCATCATCCTTCGAATAGGCAATGCGCTGAAAGTAGGGACCTGTAAAAGCAATTGCGCGAACTTCAACTTTCGCCAGAGGCTCATGAGAGGCAGTATAAATGTGGCCAGAAATTTTGCCGTTTTCTGTGGCTTGCGAAAAGATGATACGATGATTTCCAAAAATTGATACTATCAAAATTGCATAAATGATCATTCGCTGCTGTCGTGCCCGTTGCCAATTCATGCTTTCACCTGCTGTTGCAATACCCTTTTATCGAACAATCGATACCCTATGTTGAAACAAGAAAAGCCTCTTGGATTCCTAACGCCTCATCAACTATCAACAAAGATTTCGAAACCATCAGTTCATGCGGAAATTAATCACCTGACAATTCGAGTTATCTCGATCAAACAATCAATGAAATTTTGAAAATGCGAATCGATAAAAATGCGAGCGATGTCAATCAAAGCTTATTCAAAATAAAGAATCGATCTGGAAAAAGCAAGTCATTTTGGCCCTCACAATGAGAAACCATCGCAAAAGCGATTACATTTTTGAATCAGTCTTTCATTTCATGGATTGATGTCTGACTTTGCGAGCTCGCGATCCTTTCAATAATTTTTTTTCTTGCCAGAAAAATCTTGCTCGATTTTGATAAGATCAATATCCTCCTGGCTTACTCAATACTCAATCTGGTTGAATTCTGACCATGCCCCGGTTTAAATCTGAGATATTCGTCCCATCGAACGGCGATCCATCGGTCGATTAATTCGCTTTCGCCAAATTTTTTCCAACCTAAAATTTCTCACTTTGATGATTACTGAAGGTCTGTCGTTCCCTCATTTTTCTTGGAATGATTGATCGGCGGGCTGCTCTGAAAAAAAACAGCAAAAAAGAATGAATGCAGCTCACTCCCCCAAACTTCCGCTTCAGATCCGCGGCCCATTTTAAATGATACAATCGGTCCTTCATGGACTCTAACTTCTTCGCCCATCATTCAGTTTGGGACTTATTTGCCGCCGGAACATAATGCTCTGGTTTTCTATTTTGTACCAATCGGAACGTTGAACATTCCTCCAAATTATGCAGCCAGATCAGGAAATAAGCTCTAATAGGCCTTTTTTATCGCCCCTTGAAATCTCAAAAAATGACAAATAGCCCACAGTTGACCCTTCCTGTAACGCGAAAAGGTCCAGCTCCATCAAAATAGCGCAATCCATCAGATTCAATAGAGAACCTCTCCTCTGGCGTTAGGAAACAGCGTTTGACCCAATCCTGTGGTCGATATTTGGCCGCCTTAGCGACTCTTTGGCTCATCGCGATTCCCAAATATCAATGCTATTGGCATTCTTTGGTGCTTTATCAGCCGTTTATTGCTCCGTTTGAACAAAAATCATCCCTTCACCTGCAATTTCCATGCCGATGATCGTAATTTGCTACAATTAAGGCAAGCCGATTTTTCTATGGATCAGAAGTTAATTCGAGTGGCAAATAAAGGCGAGTCTTCTTGACCACCAGATGGTTATATTGTTACGATCGAAAACAAGCATTCATTTCGCAAATCAAATTGAACAATTTCGAAATCAACAAATAGATCGGGGCATGAGATCTGACAATTCTTCTAAAATTGTTTTTAAAAAAGCTAATCGCCGAGATTCAATTGCTTGGTTTTCATTAAAGGCTTGAGAATATATTGAACACCTGTTCGAAAATCATGCAGAAAATTCACAATTCCCTGGTCGAAACAAAAGCAGTTCGATCGATCGGCAATTTAAATTCTTCGTTTTGATTGAAATTTTACTTCTGGCTTCCAACTGAAAGATTTGGATAAAAACGAGCATCGCGTTTTTGTGTCTTCCGATATTGTGGAGTTAAATAGTGCCTGAGCGAAAATCCAGCTCTCTGGCATTTCGATCGCAGGCATAAATCTGTGACCACAATGATCTCAATGTAACCAGATTCCTCACTTCGTTCGGAATGGCCCTCTTAGGAAAGATTTAATAGTCGCCATTCAAGCAAGAAATTGATTGGGGATCTCAATTGCCGAAAACCACCCTGGCCAATGAGACCTCCAAAGAAGCGATAAACTAAATTGATGAAGCTCGAAGCGAACGAACTGCTCTTTCTATTTCATCAACACCATTTTTAATGAGGACTGAATTTCTCCTGCCCGTACGCGAGCAAAATAGATGCCGCTGGACAAGTTCGAAGCATCAAAAACCAGTTCGTGCCATCCCGCCTGTTTTTCCCCATTGAACAAGACCTGTACCAATTCACCATGCAAATTATGCACAGTGATTTTTGCTGAACTCGTTTGTGCCAGCCAAAAACGGATGGTGGTTATGGAATTAAATGGGTTCGGATAGCTATTTGCAATGAGGTAGTTATCTGGTTTAGAGGACTCGCGCATCGGCGCAATGGCGCTGCCGGTTTTGGGGTCATAAGATATCACTCTAACCGCGTCCACAACAATATAAGTGCCGATTGTCCCCGCGTTGGAAATGATGATCGCCTCGCTGGAATCTCCCGAAAGAGGATAGCTGCCGATGCGGTTCCATTTCGAGCCGTTGATCGTTTGATCGAGGCGGACCGTATCGCTGCCGCTGGCATGGTTCACAATGAATGGCGTATTTTTGCAGCGATTCGAGGCAGCCACCCACCAGGCGAACAGTTCGTACTGCGCCGGAGCATTCACGTTCAAACGAAATTTGGCATAGCGATCACCTGTGCCAATGGTATTCAACATCGCTGCCGTGCCGCCCCAATACCCAGCATTGGCTGAAGCGAACCAGCCCAATCCCACCAAATCGCAGGCAGGATCCGCAGTGTCGATGATCTTTTCATAATAGATCGTTTTGGGGAATGCCAGGGAATCGGCATGGACGACCGCCAGGATCGATGGCACTGGCCGCATATATGTGCCGCCCTCGGGCCGATTGATGAGCTGACTGCCCACCGCCATCTGAGTGGAGCCGCCGCCATCCAGATTCATCGCCTCGACGCAGCCCAGATCCAGCAGCATCTGTGCCAGTTCCGGGAGCGTGAC